>CAZODG010000009.1:0-20804 GCA_964578525.1 uncultured Actinomycetota bacterium | reverse complement strand
TGCATTTGCTCACAAGGGAGGTATGCATGTAAGCGGAGTAAGTAAGATACCGAAAGCATTTGAACATGTTGACCCCGGGGCAGTAGGTAATACAAGAGAAATATTGATTTCGGAACTCTCCGGTAAAAAATCCATAATTATCAAAGCAAAGGAATTTGGGATAAATCTTGAAGATGATTTGAAGAAAGTAAGTGAAATCTTAAGCAGGATTCAGAATCTGGAGCATAAAGGTTATCAGTTCGAAGCTGCCGATGGGAGTTTTGAACTGCTTGTAAAGGAAATCTCAGGACTAAAGAAAAAGTTTTTTAAACTGGAAAGTTTCAGGGTATTAAATGAGAAGAAAGAAGACGGAAGAATGCTTTCAGAGGCTACGGTCAAAGTAGAGATAAACGGAGACAGGATAATCGAGACAGCCGAAGGAAATGGTCCGGTAAATGCTCTGGACAGCGCATTAAGAAAGGCCATCGAAAGCCGTTATCCCGCACTGTCAAAAATCACTCTTACGGACTTTAAAGTAAGGGTGTTAAACGAGAAGAAGGGTACCAGGGCCGTGGTAAGGGTTCTGATCGAGTCATCGGACGGAGAGACGAGCTGGGGCACCATAGGGGTATCTGAAAATATAATCGAAGCCAGCTGGCAGGCACTGGAAGACAGTGTAGTTTACGGATTGATGCATGTCGAGAAGAATAAGCAGGAATAAGAATTCTCCAACAGACTTATCAAAATAAACCAATACAATTAAGAGCGAGGGGGAAAACCTACGGTATTTGGTAAAAAAATCACTCTATTAACAAAAGGATTTTCGGATATTAAAGATATTACCGGAGAGGTAAAAGACATTGTCTCGCTATCAGGTATAAAAAACGGATTGGTAAATGTTTTTATAATCGGTTCAACTGCTTCGGTTTCAACTATAGAATATGAACAGGCGCTGGTTGAAGATATGCGTCAGCAGCTGGAAGAATTTATTCCGGCAAGTAAGCATACCCGGCACTCCCAGACATGGGGTGACGACAATGGATTTTCACACTTGAGGGCAACATTTATGGGCCCGGGTACCTGTGTACCGCTGTCGGATGGTAAATTAGTTCTCGGAACCTGGCAGCAGATAATAGTCATCGACCATGATAACAGACCCCGTTCACGCGAAATTTATATACAGGTCATTGGGGAATAGCCAAAGAGATTTCTTAAATATCAAGACCATAAACTCTCCAGGTAAAAGCAACTTTTCCCAATCTAAAAATAGGGTTTATTATATCAAGATTTATGTCAGCCAGTTGTGAACCTGAAGCGTATTTAAATCCTAATTTTGATGCATCCTTATTTATCTTGGAAAATATCTTAGATTCGATACCTGCTTTCCTGAACTCTTTTTTTATTCCCAGCAGTAAAATTCTTAATCTTGTAAATCCGACGGTTTTAAGTTTCTTTTGAATTAAATTGAAAATTTTGATATCTCTTTTCATATCCCTTAAATTAAAGAAACGTTCCGAAGGTGTATAGGGCCATTGACTGTCAAAATCTTCTATAACTTCATTTATATCGGGGAAATTTACCGAAATTCCTATAGGGATACCATCCTTCTCTATAATGAAGATTAAATCTTCGATAGATATTGCTTTTATATTCAATGCTTGTAAATTAAACTCTGCATCGGTCATCCTGACCTGCTGGGGATGGTTTGCACTGTTCCAGATATCATTATAGAGTTCTTTTATTTTTTTTATTTCATTTTTGTAATCTTGAAAATTTATGTTTCTAATCTTTACCTCATTGAGTGTTTTCTGATATTTATTGGAAATCTTATTTAGAACCCTTTCGATCCTGTCTATATAGTCTCTGGAAACAACACTGTCTATGACCACACTATACCAATCATTTTCTTTGACCAGTCCATATTCTTCGAAGATATCCTTATAATAAGGTGCATTATATGGTTCCAGAAAATATGGTTTATTTTCAAATCCATTTATAAGCAGACCTATTTCACCTCCTGCATTGAATTTTGCAGGACCGATTATTTTTTTGCATCCATTTTTCTTTAGATAATTCATTGCTCTGTCAAGCAGTGTTAACGCCAGATCTTTATTTTCGATGGATTCAAATAATCCGAACCAGCCAAACCTGTCATTATATTTTTCGTTATAATTATAATCAATAAAAGACATTACTCTTCCGGCTGGCCTGCCGTTGTTGTATGCAATAAAAAACTTGATTTGCGTATGGTCAAAAAACGGATTTCTATTAATAACTCCGGGTATTCTGAAAAGTGTCGGATTAATAGATTCTATTTCCTGAATAAATGGCGGATTTATTTTATTTGACTGCCTGCTCCTGTACCAGTTTATAAAATATGGGACGATAACGAACTCTTTTAATTTATTTAAATTCAGGCTATTAAAAGAATTCGGTTTATACTCTCCAAGTTCTTTAATAAGGAACAAGCATTTCACCCTGTAGCCTTACGAATATTATAAATAGGGGTAATTATATGTGATAGCGGGGCACTTTACAATTTTTTAGTAATATTTATTATAATAATTCTTATAAGTATTAATGCCATCATAAACCGGACATTGTATCAAAGTTTTATAACAGGGAATTACTCTGTATTAATAGAATTCAAATATAAATTTTCATTGATTATTAATTTTATTTTTAATAAAATAATGCAGATGTTTCAGGAATTTAAGCTCATCAAATAATTTCATTTTTAAATAAAGTCAAAATACATAAAAAAGGGAGGATTTTTTATGGCTTTTATTCAAGATGCTGTATATTTTGTACCACTTCTCGGAGTAATAGGACTACTAACCATTCTCGGAATCTATATTTTTATATCCAGGCAAAATCCCGGCAATGAAAAAATGGTAGGGATAGCCAATCAAATCAGAGAAGGGGCAATGACCTATATGAAACGGCAGCTGATATTTGTTGGAGCATTTGTCGTGATTGTTTTTATCTTACTCGCTATCTTTTTAAAAGATAAAAATATTCCTAATTTTGGCATCTATAGTGCAGCAGCGTATGCACTGGGTGGCATGACTTCCATGATTTGCGGTTTTATAGGAATGTCTGCAAGTACAAAAGCAAACGTCCGGACAGCAAATGCAGCCAATAAAAAAGGCATTGCCAAAGCTCTGGGTATTGCTTTTAACGGCGGCGCCGTAATGGGTCTGGCAGTTGCAAGTATTGGGTTGATAGGATTCGGAGGTCTTTACTTACTGATAATGAAGATAACAGATGGGAATATATTGTATCTTGCTATTATGAACGGGTTTGCAATGGGTGCAAGTTCGGTTGCTCTGTTTATGAGGGTCGGCGGCGGAATCTACACAAAATCAGCAGATGTCGGGGCTGATCTGGTTGGAAAAATAGAAGCAGGTATACCTGAAGACGATCCAAGAAATCCGGCTGTCATAGCCGATAATGTCGGAGATAATGTCGGCGATGTTGCAGGAATGGGCGCAGATTTATATGAAAGCTACGTGGGAAGCATTATAGCAGCTATTGCACTGGCTGTTACCACAGGTTCTGCTGCCGCAATATCCGGAATGGCTATTTCACAAAATCCAACTGCCTTTGCGGTATTCCCAATATTTATTGCGGGAGCGGGTTTGATCGGAAGTTTATTTGCGGTATTGGCAATGAAAGTTTTGCAGAAATTCAATCCACCCTTAGCATTAAGACTATCAACATGGATTGCAGCAGTCGTTATGCTGGCAATTGCATATCTTATATGCCCATTACTGGGTATTGATATAAAATTTGCTCACGCTGCTGCCAGCGGTTGTATAATCGGTATAATAATCGGTTTACTATCGGAATATTATACTTCCGGAAAATCAATTAAAAGCATAGCAGAAACAGCTAAAACAGGGCCGGCTACCGTTATAATAAATGGTCTAGCAACCGGAATGCAATCAATAATTTTACCTGTTGTTGGTATTTGTGCCGCGATAGGAGTCAGTTTTTATTTTGCAGGCTTATATGGAATTGCAATTGCTGCCGTTGGCATGCTTGGAACAATAGGTGTCACAATGGCTGTTGATGCTTATGGTCCAATAGCCGATAATGCAGGCGGTATAAGTGAAATGAGCGGATTGGGACCCGAAACAAGAAAAATTACCGACAGCCTTGATTCCCTCGGGAATACAACTGCAGCCATAGGTAAGGGATTTGCAATCGGCTCCGCAGCACTGACTTCATTAGCTTTATACGCAGCTTACTGTCTTGCAGCCGGAGTAGATATAATCAATCTTACTAATCCAAAGGTTGTAATTGGAACATTTTTAGGAGGTTTGATCCCATTCTTTATAGCTTCAAGTACAATGAGAGCAGTCGGATCCGCTGCATTTAAAATGGTTGAGGAAGTTAGAAGACAATTTAGAGAAATAAAAGGATTAATGACAGGAACCGCAAAGCCAGACACAAAAAGGTGTATTGATATTGCAACAAAAGCAGCAGTAATCAGAATGATAGTTCCGGGTTCGGTAGCAGTTATATTCCCTGCAGTAATTGGTTTCCTTTTAGGAAAAGAAGGACTAGGAGGTGCTCTTGCAGGTGCTACAGTTGTCGGAGTAATGCTGGCTTTGATGATGGCTAATTCAGGCGGAGCATGGGATAATGCCAAAAAGTACATCGAAGGAGGCAACCTGGAAGGCTTTGGTAAAGGAAGCGAACCTCATAAAGCGGCGATTGTTGGCGATACGGTAGGGGATCCCTTCAAGGATACTTCAGGTCCATCAATGAATATTCTGATAAAATTAATGTCAGTAGTAAGTCTGGTTCTGGCGCCTTTATTAAAAAATGCCGGCTCATTATTTGATTTATTAAAATTTTGATTAATCTAAAAATAGAATAAAAAATGCACAGGTGGAGAAAATACATCTGTGCATTTTTATTTTTAGCTGTTTGCAATGATTTAATTTGCGGTAAGATTTAAAATTATTTGTATTTATGATATTTTAATCATATGGAAAACAATATAAATAAAATAGTAGAAGAATTACTTAATAGTTTTAAAGAAGGAAGAATAAACAAAGAAGAGGCGATCTTAAAAGTAAAAGAAATATATTTTGAAGACATAGGTTTTGCAAAAATCGATCACCACCGCCTGCTTCGTAGAGATTTTCCGGAAGTTATATATGGCGATGGCAAGACACCGGATCAGATTTTGGAAATAGCAAAGAAAATATTAAAATATTCACCTGTGCTTCTTGTCACCAGGACCACTATAGAAACTTACGCTCTTTTAAAAAAAGATATAAAGAATCTGGAATTTAATGAAAAATCAAATATAATTTATACACCGCTTGACATCCCGGATGATAAATTAAACGAAGGAATTACCGTGATATGTGCAGGAACTTCGGACATAAGTATTGCGGAAGAAGCTGCGGTAACAAGCTATCTAATGAAAAACAAAGTAGAAAAGATCTATGATATAGGAATTGCGGGAATACACAGACTGACAAGTTATAAAGATGAGTTAAACCGGTCCAATGTCATTATAGCAGTTGCTGGTATGGAAGGAGCATTGCCCGGAGTCGTGAGCTCGATGGTAAACTGTCCGGTAATAGGCGTCCCTACCAGCAAAGGGTACGGTTCAAGTTTTAAAGGCTTATCACCGCTTCTGACAATGTTGAATTCCTGCAGCCCGGGAGTCGTTGTGGTAAATATAGATAATGGCTTCGGAGCAGGTTATGCGGCTGGGATCATTAACAGGGCAATTAAAAGAGAGAAGACCGGTTAAAAAGTTTTCTAAAGGAATCGGATTTTTCTGTGGCAGATGTATTATTTATCAGGATATATTATAATTATAGAAATCAATAAAAGATTTCAGGATATTTATGGTCGAGTTAGATTCTAAAAAAGAAAAATTAGGCCAGATACTTCTAAACAAGGATATTATAACCAAAGAACAACTGGAAGAAGCACTGGATATTCAGAAAAATACCGGGGGAAAGCTGGGGGAGATATTAATAAAAAAAGGATATATCTCCGATGATACTCTAACGGAACTTGTATCATTCCAGAGAGGCTTAGAATCTGTAGATTTAAATAAAATTCAGGATAAAATCGATCCTTCTGTGGCAAATCTGATTTCAAAAGATTTTGCATTCAAAAGAAAAGTGTTTCCATTTGATTTAAGCGATAATATCCTGAGTGTCGCAATGACTGATCCCAGAGATATAAATGCCATTGGCGAGATAAGGATGCTCACCGGTTATAATGTAAGACCATATATCTGTACCAAAAAGAATATTGAGGAAATCATAAGGTTATATACCTCAGATGATTACAGCCTGAAAGAAGTCCAGGAAATAATAAAAGATGAGGACTTTACCATAGGTAAAAAATTCGAGGAGGATCTGGTTGAAAAAAATCCTCTGGTGAGGCTTGCGAACCAGATCATACTAAAAGCAATATCGCTGCGGGCAAGCGACGTGCATGTCGAACCACAGGAAAAGAATTGCACCGTTAGATTTAGGATAGATGGCGTATTACAAAAAATAAAGGATGTCCCAAAAACGGTACAGCGTCTCCTTATTTCAAGATATAAAATAATGGGCGGTATGGATATAACCGAAAACAGACTGCCACAGGACGGCAGAAGTTCCATAAATTACAGTAACAGGGTAATTGATTTAAGACTGGCTTCGATACCTACTGTTTATGGAGAAAATATTACAATAAGAATACTGGATAGAGACGAGTCAGTTTTCGATATCAAAAAGTCGGGGATGTCCGAAGAAGAGGTACCAAAATATTTAAAAATGATATCTGTACCCCATGGAGCTGTCGTAATAACGGGTCCTACCGGATCAGGAAAGGCTACAACTCTATATTCCAGTTTAAATCATATTTCAAGTGTGGAAAAAAAGATTTTCACTATTGAGGACCCTGTTGAATACAGGTTTCAACAAATAATGCAGGTACAGGTAAATCCGAAGATAGATATGACTTTTTCAAGGGGCCTCAGGGCGATGCTCCGAAGCGATCCGGATATAATCCTGATAGGAGAGATTAGGGATATAGAAACTGCAAGGATAGCAGTAGAAGCGGCAATTACCGGACATCTGGTTCTGTCTACTTTGCATACCAATGATGCTCCATCGAGTCTTACAAGGCTTCTGGAAATGGGAGTGGAATCATACATGATATCATCTGCGATTACCGGCATAGTGGCACAGAGATTGGTGAGAATATTGTGCGATAATTGTAAGACAGAAATAGACTTACCTGATTCCTCGTTTAATGAGGAAATTAGACATATATTGAAAGGCAAAAAGATTTTCAAAGCAGTTGGATGCAAAAGGTGTAATTTCAGCGGCTATTTGGGAAGAACAGGTATATATTCAATACTGGAAGTGACAAAAAGAATTAGAGAGATGCTTTTAAATAGAAAAAGTACGGATGAGATAAGTGATGCGGCCAGAGAAGAGGGTATGAAAACACTCCTGGAGAGCGGAGCTTATAAAGTTGCAGAAGGAATAACTTCTCTTGAAGAGCTATACAGGGTTGTGTATTAATTTTAAGTAATTTCAATTCAATACCTTAAGTCAAATAAATAATAAGATTCTTTTAGAATGAAAAAAGACAATTTCGTCCATTTGCATGTCCATAGTGAATTCTCATTGTTAGATGGTGCTTCCAGAATACCAAAATTAATCGAGAAAGCCAGCCAGTACGATATGCCTGCTCTGGCATTGACCGATCACGGAGTTATGTACGGTGTTATTGAATTTTACACGCAGGCAAAAAAAATGGGTATAAAACCGATAATTGGCTGCGAGGTATATCTGGCACCAAAAAGCAGATTTGAAAAACAATCTGAAAGAGGAAAAAAGGAAGGAAACTTTTACCATCTTACTTTGCTTGCCGAAAATAATCAGGGTTACCACAATCTAATGAGGTTGGTTAGCATGGGATTCCTGGAAGGTTTTTATTATAGGCCAAGAGTTGATAAAGAACTGCTCGGCAAATTCAAAGAAGGTTTGATTGCTCTTTCCGGATGTATCTCCGGTGAGATTCCCAGATATATTATTTCGGATCAAATCGAAGTTGCAAAAAAAAATCTGGAGCAGTACCTGGATATTTTCGGGAGAAATAATTTTTTTTTGGAACTGCAGGACTCAGGAATTCCGGAACAAAAGAAAGTAAACGAAGTTTTACTTGAGTTATCTTCCGAGTATAAGATTCCGCTTGTTGCTACAAATGATGTGCATTATTTAAATAAAGAGGACAGCAAAGCTCATGATGTTCTTCTCTGCATACAGACCGGATCGACAATAAATGAAGCCGGACGCATGAAGTTTCCGACAGATGAATATTATTTCAAGAGTTACGATCAGATGAGAGAACTTTTTAAACAGTTTCCAGGCGCCATTAAGAATACTATGGAAATTGCTGAAAGGTGTAATGTAAATATAAAATTTGATATGAACCTCATACCATCCTTTGCCATTTCCGATGGATCCAGCGCAGATGAATATTTAAAAAATTTATGTTATAAAGGCGCCGGAAAAAGATATGGTGATATTACCCCGGAGATTGACAGAAGAATAAAAAAAGAACTGGAAGTCATAGAGAAAATGGGGTTTTCCGAATATTTTCTAATAGTATGGGATCTAATCAACTATGCTAAAAACAATAATATAAGGGTAGGACCGGGAAGAGGATCGGCAGCAGGAAGTATAGTTTCTTATATCCTGGGTATAACCGATATCGAACCTTTAAAATACGGACTATTGTTTGAGAGATTTTTAAATGAGGAACGTAAAAGTATGCCCGATATCGATATAGATTTTTGTTATGAAAAGAGAGATGAAGTCATCAAGTATGTCACAAAAAAATATGGCGATAAAAGGGTTGCCCAGCTGATTACTTTCGGAACAATGGCTGCCAGACAAGCGATTAGAGATGCCGGAAGAGTAATGGAGGTCCCATATGCGGAAGTCGACCGGATAGCAAAGATGATTCCCATGGAATTGAATGTGACAATCAAAAACTCGCTGGAAATGGTTCCCGATTTAAAGGAAATTTATGAGAACGATATGAGGATAAAAGAAGTAATCGATACGGCCATTTCCCTTGAAGGTATATCCAGACAGGACTCGATCCATGCCGCAGGAGTCGTAATATCTTCAGAAGAGCTTTATAACTATACGCCGATACAAAAAGAAAATGAGGGCGATATCGTAACTCAATACAAGATGGAAGATATTCAAAAAATAGGACTGCTTAAGATGGATTTTCTTGGGCTGAAAACGCTGTCGCTGATAGACAAGACCCTATTTCTAATCAAAAAAACTAAGAATATTGATATAGATATAAATAATATCGATCTTGATGACAAAGAAACTTTCAGGATGCTGAGTGAAGGCGAATGTCTCGGAGTGTTCCAGCTGGAAAGCTCGGGAATGCGTGAGCTGGTAATAAATTTAAAGCCGACTAAATTCGAAGACCTGATTGCTCTTCTGGCGTTGTATAGGCCGGGACCGCTTCAAAGTGGTATGGTAAGTGATTTTGTCGAAAGCAGAAATGGCAGGAAGAAAATAAGCTACCCTCACCCATCTCTGGAGAAAATACTGGAAAGTACATATGGGATCATTCTGTATCAAGAACAGGTTATGAGTATAGCATCGGATCTGGCCGGTTTCAGCATGTCGGAAGCAGATATTCTGAGAGGAGCCATAAGTAAGAAAAAAAGAAGTTTGCTTTCAAAACAAAAAAACAAGTTTATAGAAGGCGCAAAAAACAAAGGGATAGATGAGAAAATATCTTTGAAAATATTCGAGCTGGTTAATCATTTTGCAGAATATGGATTCAATAAATCACATAGTACCGCATATGCCATGATCTCATATCAGACAGCTTATCTTAAGGCAAAATATCCCGTAGAATTCATGGCCGCCCTGCTCAGTATAAGGATGGGCAGTCAGGAAAAAGTGGCCCAGTATGTAAATGAGACCAGAAGAATGGGTATCGAGGTACTTCCACCTGATATAAATGGAAGTTTTACTGATTTTACAGTAGTAGAGAATTCTATAAGATTCGGACTTTCGGCAATTAAAAATGTCGGGATAAATGTTATCGAATGTATTGAAAAAGAAAGGAAAAAAGGCGGTAAATTCGAGAATTTCATCGATTTCTGTGAAAGAGTCGATAGCAATGTACTAAATAAAAAAACACTTGAAAGCCTTATCAAAAGCGGGACCTTTGATTCCCTCGGCCAGAGCCGCAAACATCTTCTGGAAAATTATGAAAGAATAACGGAAGAAACCCTGAAGATCAGAAAGGACAGGGATCTTGGACAATTCTCATTATTCGATATCGGCGATGGTCAAAAAAAGGAAGTGCTGCTGAACGGAGTCTATCAAATCGAAGAGAAGTTCCAGGAGTTTTCCAAAAAAGAGTTATTGAACTTTGAAAAGGAAATGCTGGGTCTTTATATCTCAGGGCATCCTTTATTCGAATATGAAGACTCCCTTTCCAGGGTTACTCCGATAGAGGTCCTTATTGATATAGAAGACAAAACGAATATAGCTGTTGGCGGAGTAATAACTAAAGTAAAGACCGTATACACAAAGAAGGACCAGCAGATGTGTTTTTTGGATCTGGAGGATACCGGTGATAGTGTGGAAGTAATAGTGTTCCCCTCGGTTCTTATGAAATGCAGGGGAATAATAGCAGAAGATAAGATTGTAAAAATAAAGGGAAAACTAGATAAAAAAGAGGACCAGCTGAAGATTATTGCGAATGAAATAGAAGATCTGGATAAAGATAAGGAAGTAAACAGGGATCAAAAGGAATTAATAAGCGATAAAAACGGCAGAATAATTTTTACGGCAAAAAAGAACGATCTTGACAGGGACTTTATAAACAGGTTTTATGATATATTAAAAAAATATCCGGGATTCCATGAAGTTGAGTTTAGAATAACAGATGACAGCGGGGAAGATTCAGATAAGATATATAGACTTCCTTCCACGTACAGGATAGATTTAAACGAGTCCCTTAAAGAAAACCTTAAGAAAGTGTTTTCGAATAAAATTAACTGGGACAGGGTATAGATAAAAAGATAGGAGGAGCAATGAATCATATGCATGATTTAAAATTTGCAGTCATAGGGGCAGGCCATGGAGGGAAAGCGGTAGCCGCTCATCTGGCGATAAAAGGTTTTAAAGTAAACCTCTACAATAGAACATTTTCAAGAATTCAACCAATAAAAAAGATGAAAGGGATCGAGCTTGAAGGTGAAATAAAAGGTTTTGGTAAACTTAATGTAATTACCAGTGACATCGAGAAGGCAATAAAAGGCGTGGATATAATCATGGTTGTTGTACCGGCAAATGGCCATGCTTTTATTGCGCACCTGTGTGCGCCGTATCTAAAAGAGAATCAGATAGTAGTATTGAACCCCGGAAGAACATGCGGTGCTCTCGAATTTTTTAATGTTTTACGCAAAGAAGGTAATAAAAAGGATATTACGATAGCTGAAGCGCAAACTTTTATTTACGCAAGCAGAGGTATGGGTCCGGCTACGGCAAAAATATTCAGAATAAAACAGGCGATACCCGTAGCTGCGCTATCTTCAAAAAAAACCGAAATGGTGGTCAGGAAATTAAACGAAGCATTTCCGGAGTTTATCCCTGCCAGGAGCGTGATAGAAACAAGTTTTAATAATATGGGTGCGGTTTTCCACCCTGCAATTACAATACTTAATCTCAGCCGCATAGAGTCTACTCTTGGAAATTTTCAATTTTACATAGAGGGTGTGACTCAGTCAGTAGCAAAAATTCTTGAAGCAGTGGACGAAGAAAGAGTATTGGTTGCAAAAAAATTAAAGTGTGCCAATATATATTCAGCCATTGAATGGTTATCGATGGCCTATAATGTGGTTGAAGATAATTTGTTCGATGCGATTCATAGTAATCCCGGCTATGTGGGAATTATGGCTCCAATAACTATAAATATCAGATATATAACCGAAGATGTCCCGATGAGTCTGGTGCCAATTTCTGAATTCGGAAAGATCCTTGGAGTAAAAACTACGATAATCGATTCACTTATCGATATAGCCAATTCCATATTCAAAAAGGATTTCAGAAAGATAGGCAGGAATATTTCCACACTGGGCCTGGAGGGATTAAATCTGAATGAGATAAGAGATATTTTAATCAAAGGAAAAAAGTAGTTATAAAGTTATGAAAAAGATACTGGGTGCCACTATTGGCAGCTGTATACATGTGGCAGGGATCTTGAATTTTTTAAAATTATCCGATAAACATGGGTACAATACCATGTTTATCGGTTCTGCGTGTAAAATCGATTATTTGAAACAGAAAATAGATAAGTATGACCCTGATATAGTAGCTCTGAGTTACCGGCTTTCACCGGAGAGTGTCATGCCAATACTTATTGAATTAAAAAAGAAAATAATCAATGAACCATATCCATCAAAAAAAGTGTTTATACTGGGAACCACAAAGCCTGTTGCAGATGTTGCTAAAAAACTTGGGATTTTTGATGTTATTTTTACCGGTGAAGAAAGCATAGAGGAAATCGAAAATTTTTTAGGTAAAAAGAAAGTATTTGCGAAAGGCCAGACCCCCCCTCAAAATATTTTAGAGAGGATAAAATACAATAAACCTTATCCCGTGATACGGCACCATTTCGGCAGGCCGACCATTGATGAAACCGTGAAAGGAATAAAAGAGATCTCGCTTAGCGGGGTACTGGATGTGATATCCATAGGTCCGGATCAGAATACCCAGGAATTTTTTTTCCATCAGGATAAAATGGATCACGGACAGGACGGTGCAGGAGGAGTTCCTTTAAGGAGTGAGAAAGATTTTAAAGATCTGTACATTGCATCCCGGACAGGCAATTATCCGTTAATGAGATGTTACAGCGGCACAAATGATATCCTGAGAATGGCAAAGGTGCTTCTGGAAAATATAAATAATGCATGGTGTGCCGTTCCGCTCTGTTGGTACAATGAACTTGATAATAGAAGCGGAAGAGAATTGGAGCAGTCGATAGCCGAAAATCAAACAGTAATGAAATGGCATGCGCAGAGAAATGTTCCGGTAGAGGTCAACGAATCCCATCACTGGAGCCTGAGGTATTCCCCTGATTCCATTGCTGTGGCAGCGGCATATATTGCTGCTTACAATGCCAAGATGATGGGAGTAAAAACTTATATCTCTCAATATATGTTCAATACTCCACCAGAGACATCGTTTGTAATGGATCTGGCTAAAATGCTTGCTAAAATAGAGCTTATAGAGTCTCTTCATGATGCTAATTTTACGACTATCAGGCAGACAAGAGCGGGATTATACAGCTATCCCGCCGATCTTGATAAAAGTAAAGGGCAGCTTGCTTCTTCTACTTTTCTTCAAATGCAGCTTAACCCCGACATTATTCATGTCGTTGCATATTGTGAAGCGGACCATGCCGCTAAACCGGAAGATATTATAGCAAGTGTAAAAATAGCCAGAAAAGTCATTGAAAATTGTTTATACGGCTGTCCCGATATGAAGACAGATAAAATAGTAAAAGATAGAAAAGCGGAATTGATTTCAGATGCAAGATTGATCATAGATAAGATAAAAATACTGGGCAGATATAAGAAAAATGAAGATCCTTTGATTTCTCCGGCAATAATCTCAAAAGCGATAAGGTCAGGTGTCCTGGATGCTCCGCATTTATTCGGAGTCAGGGCAGCAAAGGGAACAATAAGAACCATGTTTTTGAATGGCAAATGTGTAGCCGTGGATGAAAAATGCAGCCCCATACCGGAAAAAGACAGATTGGATAGGATACCTGAAAATTTTGAAAATTAAACCTTTTTTTAAAACATCGTAGTATGATAAAATACTTACTTTATATATAAATCCCGGGGGTCCGTAAAAAATGTTTGAGAATAAAAAAGATAGTCAAATTGTAAGATTGCCTTTCGGATTAAGAGATATATTCCCCTTTGAAATAGAAGAAAGAAACAGGATAAAAGAAATTATCGCGAGAGAGTTCAAATTATGGGGTTATGGCGAAGTTTACACTCCTGTAATCGAATATACAAAAAATATTTCAATAGGAGCAGGTAAAAATTGGAAAGATAAATTGATCAATTTTTTTGATGTCGACGGAAGTCCCGTATCACTCAGAACCGATATGACTATTCCGGTGGCAAGACTTACGGGAATGCGAATAAAAAGAAATCAACTCCCGGTAAGATTTTGTTATTTTGCAGATTCTTTCCGGCAATCCGATATACAAAAGGGTGTAAGGAGAGTTTACAATCAGGCAGGCATCGAGTTTATCGGCTCTTCGAATGCCTTAATGTCAGATATAGAAATACTGGTCATATTGATAAATATTTTAGACGGAATGAATCTACGTGATTATAAAATAGGTTTAGGGCACATTGGATTTATAGAGGGATTGTTCGACTGGTTTGAATTGGATATGAAGGACAGGGAACACATAAGAAAGAAAATCGTTGCAAAAGACTTTGTGGCACTGGAAAATTTTCTAAGCAAGAAAAATAAAAATAAAGCAGAAACTTTTTTGAAATTGATACAACCGGAGAGCAGTATCGAAAAAATATCCGATATGGTTTCAGGAATAAAGGAAAAAAAAGTAGTTAAAAGCCTGGATTACATAAAAGAAATATACAGTATTTTAAAAGGGCTTGATTATGAAGGATGTCTCGTAACCGATTTTAGTATTATAAGGGATTTTGATTATTATACAGGGCTTTTATTCGAGGTTTATCAATCGAATATAACAGATATAATAGGCAGCGGCGGGAGATATGACGGACTGATAAAAAAATTCGGATTGGACGTTCCTGCAACCGGGTTTGCACTGGATATAGATCTGACTCACAAAGCTGTTGATGAGATAGAGCTCAGAGGAAAATCAAAGATTTTAATAAAAGGTGTAAATAATGATAATGCTGTAGGATTGATGGGATTTGCAGGCAAATTGCGGGCCAACAGCATTATAGTGGAATTATCTTTTGAAGACACATCGGATTTGGAAAGTTTTGCCAGAGAAAAGAATTGCGATTTGGTTGTTGAGTTCAAAAAAGACTTAAAAAATATAAAGATAAAAGATCTTAAAAACAACATGACTAAAGTTAAAACGATAACCGGATTCTTAGAAGAGATGAAAGATGAAAAAAGGAATTAAGATTGCAATCCCAAAAGGATATTTGTTTGATAAGTGTGTGGATATATTAAGCAGAGCGGGATTTGAAGTAAAATCCCTGAGGGAAAACAACAGAAAGCTTTCCGTATATTCCGGAAAGGACGCAGTACAATATATAATATCGCGTCCAATGGATATCCCGGTTTATGTGGAACACGGTGCATGCGATATTGGTTTTTCGGGTAAAGATATGCTGATGGAAAAAGAAAGCAAAGTGTATGAACTACTTGATTTGAAAAATGGGGAATGCAGAATAGTCCTGGCTACTCTAAAAGACCGCATGGAAAAAGTAAAAGAGAAGTACAGGCATTTTGGCTCTATAAGAGTAGCAACAAGTTACCCCAATATTGCTAAGAAATATTTTGACAGCAAGGGAATGCAGGTAGAAATAATCAAACTCTATGGTTCTGTGGAACTGGCGCCTGCCTTAGGAATTGCCGACGAGATACTGGATATTACTGCTTCAGGCAAAACTCTGGAGGAGAATGATTTAATGGAAATGGAAGAAGTTTTTGTCTCAACTACAAGATTGATTGCAAATATTACGAGTTATAGGGTCAAATATGATTTAATAAGTAAATTTATGAATAAAATTAAAAATGTAATAAAATAAAAGAATGAAAAGAAAAACAAAAATAATCAGAAAGACAAAAGAAACCGATATTAAGCTCGAATTTAGCCTTGATGGAAGCGGGAAATCCGATATAGAGACTTCTATACCTTTTTTTAATCATATACTGGAAAGTTTTACAAGACATGGCAAGTTTGATATGAAACTCAGGGCCTCGGGTGATTTGAAGGTGGGCTGTCACCATCTCATAGAGGATGTGGGTATTTGCCTGGGTAAAGCTATTTTTGACTGCTTAAAAAATAAAACCGGGATAAAAAGATTCGGATATATTTTATTGCCTATGGATGAAACGGAAATAGCCATATCTATCGATACAGGAGGAAGAGCTTATCTCAGATACAATGTAGATATAGATTATGAAAAAATTGATGGGATGGAAACTATTATGGTGGAAGAATTTTTCAGGGCTCTGGTCAGCAATAGCTTTATCAATCTTCACATAAATAAAAATACCGGATTGAACTCTCATCACATAATAGAAGCGATTTTCAAGGCTTTTGGCATAACGCTGTGTGATGCGACCAGATTATCGGGTATGGATACCGTACCTTCGACTAAAGGTATATTGTAAGAGCAGATAGCGATTCGGAAAGTCAGTACTTATTTATAAATCAAGAAATAAAAAACCGGTTTGTGATGCAATGGAGCAAAAATGTATATCGCGATCATAAATTACAATATGGGAAATATCAGCAGCGTAGAAAATGCTTTTAAAAAGGTTGGCGCCGACATAAAGGTGACAAGCAATATAAAAGACATAAACAATGCTGCAGCACTGGTGCTGCCCGGTGTAGGTTCATACAGGGATGCATATAAAAATCTTGAGAAATTAGGCATTATAGAAATTTTAAAAGATAATATACGGAAGAAAATATTCCTGGGAATATGCCTGGGCATGCAGCTGCTGTTTGAATATAGCCTGGAAAATGGCAGAAACACGGGGCTTGGCATAATAGAAGGTTATGTCGAAAAAATACCATCGGTTGTAAAAGTACCGCATATGGGATGGAACCAATTAAATATTTTAAAAAAAGAAAGTAAAATGTTTTACGGAATAGAGGAGGGGAAAAATTTTTATTTTGTTCATTCCTATCATGTGATTCCGCAAAATAAAAGTATTATAAGCAGTACAACTGATTACGGAATGGAAATAGCGGCAAGCATCGAATATGGAAATATTTGCGGGTTCCAATTTCATCCGGAAAAAAGCAGTACGGATGGTATAAAGGTCCTGGAAAATTTTTGGAACATAGTAAAGGAAGGAAGATCATGACCATAATACCTGCCATAGATATGATAAATGGTGCATGTGTGAGGCTGACAAGGGGCAGTTTCGGAACCCTTAAGAAATATTTTGATGATCCGGTTGAGGCTGCCGAAAAATGGAAGCAGGAAGGTGCTGAGTGGCTGCATATAATCGATCTGGATGGCGCAAGAACCGGAAAACATCAGAATCTAAGCACTGCACTTAAAATAAAACAAAAAATGGATATAAAAATACAATATGGCGGTGGAATAAGGGATTATGCGGCAATACGGGACATTCTTAAAGATGGCATAGATAAGGTCATACTGGGAACCAGAGCAATAGAGGATACGGATTTCCTTAAAAAGTGTGTTTCCGGCTATAAAAATAAGGTTATAATTAGTCTTGATTATGGTATAAACGGGATGGTATTTAAAAACGGCTGGCAGAAAGAATCGGTAATCAGTCTTTTTGAATCAATAAAAAAAGTCGAGAGGTCCGGTGCAGACGAGGTGATTGTTACCGATATATCAAGAGACGGAACACTGGAAGGAGTCAATTTAGAATTTATTAAAAAAATTTTAAAAAGTTCCGGAATGAAATTTATAATTGCCGGAGGTATAGGCAGGATCGAGGACATCATCAATTTAAAGGAAATCGAAAATATGGGAATTTCCGGTGTAATAATAGGGAAAGCATTATATGAAGGGAAAAATAAAATAAATTTAAGGGACGCAATAAGAATTGGAGCATAAAAAGATGATAACCAAAAGAATAATCCCATGTCTGGACGTTGATAAGGGCAGGGTCGTAAAAGGGATTCATTTTATAGACATAAAAGATGCGGGTGATCCTGTAGAACTTGCTGCTTTTTATGACAGAGAAGGTGCTGATGAAATAGTTTTCCTGGACATAACGGCTTCTCATGAAAAAAGGGGAACGGTGGTCGATCTTGCCAGTAAAACTGCTAAAAAGGTATTTATACCATATACTATAGGAGGGGGTATAAGTAAAATAGAGCATATACGCGAGATATTAAAAAAAGGTGCGGATAAAATCTCTATAAATACTGCCGCAGTCGAAAATCCTTCTCTGATAAGCGAGGCGTCCGGGATTTTTGGAAGTCAGTGTATAGTGATTGCAATAGATGCAAAGCTCAGGGACAAAGATTTCTGGGAAGTATATATAAACGGAGGAAGGACTCCAACAGGCATGGATGTATTTGAATGGGCAAAAAAAGTAGAAGAACTGGGCGCCGGCGAGATTCTTCTTACAAGCATGGACAGGGATGGAACAAAGGACGGTTATGATATCGAACTTACAGGAGGAGTAACTTCTATAGTAAATATTCCTGTCATAGCCTCGGGCGGTGCAGGGAAACTGGAACACTTAAAAGACGTAATAAAATACGGCGGTGCCGATGCAGTTCTTGTTGCATCTATTTTTCATTTTAGACAGAATACGATAAGGGAAGCAAAGGAATATTTGAGATCCGAAGGGATAAATGTAAGGCTTTAAATAAAAAATAATTAAATAAATGGATGAATTGATATTATGAAAAAAAATAATAAAACCGGCAAAGAAAATAGCGATAAAATTGGTCTGGTCCCGGCCATTATTCAGGACTATAAGACAGGAGAGGTTCTTATGCTTGCGTATATGAGCAGGCAGTCACTGGCAAAAAGTCTGGAAACCGGATTTACATGGTTCTGGAGCAGGACAAGAAAAAGTTTATGGAAAAAAGGCGAATCATCCGGTAACATACAGAAAATAAAAAGTATAAAATATGATTGTTACGGAAATTCTCTGCTTATAAGTGTGGAACAGGTAGGAAATGCCTGCCATACAGGAAATAAGAGCTGCTTTTACAGAAAACTTGAAAATATCGAGAAGGATCTGGATTTTGATAAATATTTCAAGGAAAACTCGAAAGAGAATATACTGGACGAGTTATATGGTGTCATAGAAGGAAGAATAAGAAATAAAATTTCGGATTCATATACATATTCGCTTCATAAAAAGGGGCTGGATGAGATAATAAAGAAATTCGGAGAGGAAAGCATGGAAATTGTTCTGTCTTCGAAACACCAGAGTAAAAAGGATATGATAAACGAAATATCCGATATGGTCTATCATTTATTGGTACTGATGGTTGAAAAAAAGATTACTCTGGAAGAAGTGTTTAGCGAATTAAAAAGCAGGAGAAAATAAAGGAGTGAGCGCTGTGGGTGAAAAAAGAAGAATCGCGATTCTGACAAGCGGTGGAGATGCAAGTGGGATGAATGCAGTTATAAGAACGGTTACCAGATATGCGATATATCGCAATCTGGATGTCTATGGATTTTATGAAGGATATAAAGGACTGATCGCTAACGATTTTAAGTTGCTGGATCTTAATTCGGTAGGAGGAATAATAGATAGAGGCGGCACTTTCCTTTATTCTGCAAGGTCGGAAGAATTCAAATGTAAAGAAGGGCAGGAAAAGGCTATAGCCAATCTGAAGGAAAACAGGATCGAGGGAATAATAGTAGTTGGCGGAGACGGATCTTTCAGGGGGGCCTATGATCTTCACAAACAGGGGATCCAGGTGGTCGGAATTCCCGCTACAATAGATAACGATATTGCAGGAACCGACAACAGCATAGGTTTTGATACGGCACTTAATGTAATAATCAATATAATCTCTAAAATCAGAGATACTGCATCTTCTCATGAAAGAATATTCGTAGTAGAGGTTATGGGAAGAGAATCGGGAATAATAGCAGTCAACACAGGTATCGCCTGCGGAGCCGATTATATATTAATTCCTGAGATAGCAGTCGATCTGGTCAAGATTGCAAATGATATAAAAAATCATAGGGAAGGTAAGAGGCATACGCTGATAATAGTATCGGAAGGAACATGCAGTGCAGGCGATGTCGCCTCCTCTATTAAATTACTCGTGGGCCATGAAGTCAGAGTATCGGTACTTGGCCATATACAGAGGGGAGGTTCTCCTTCCGCCCTGGATAGGATACTTGCAGCGGAATTTGGCAAAAAAGCAGTGGATCTTTTGCTGGAAGGTGAGAGTGGCAGTATGGTAGGTATTAGAAGTATGAAAATAGAAACATCAAAATTCGAAGATATTTTTGAGATAAAAAAAGGCGTAGACGAGGATTTATATAAACTGGCTCATATACTTGCTTTATAAAAAATTTATTATGGTGCCGAAGGTCGGGGTCGAACCGACACGAACCTCGCGGTCCACTGGATTTTGAGTCCAGCGCGTCTGCCAGTTCCGCCACTTCGGCGCTCTAAAATAATACAATTTATCAGGATTATTATCAAGAATTGCTGCAAAATATAGATGTGGTGCCGCCTTCCCTAAAAATTAAATCCGATCTTTTTTGAAAATCCCCAAATTTAATATAAAATTAGTATCTGGAGAATTAAAAAAAGCAAATAAAAATGAAGAAGATATTAATATCTACTAAGACGATTTCTTATCGATTACTGTAAGATATTACAGAATATTAAGATTGACAATTGTATAATAATTTATTATAGTTTTCCTCACAAAGCGTTATTAAATTTTTATGAAATTTGATGACGCTTTTTTATGTTTCTGCCAGGATCATTATCCTAATAAAATTATTTTTCTTAAATGATATAATATAAAAACATATTAATATCAGAAGAAAATTTTATTCTTTTTCAAGA
>CAZODG010000008.1:0-21605 GCA_964578525.1 uncultured Actinomycetota bacterium | reverse complement strand
CACACACACAATGATTTCGGAATGGCCATTGCCAATGCGATAGCCGGTATCAAAGCTGGAGCGATTTATGTCAATACGACCATAAATGGGTTGGGCGAGAGGGCAGGGAATGCTGCATTTGAAGAACTGGTAATGGCGCTAAAATACATCGAAGGAGTGGACCTTGGATTCAATACCACTCTTTTCAGAGCACAGTCCGAATACGTCGCAAGAGCATCGGGTAGAGTCCTTCCAACGTGGAAACCGATTGTTGGAAGTAATTTGTTCGTTTATGAGAGTGAAAGCAAAGCTTCGGGAATACTTTCCAATCCTGAGACATACGAACTATTCAATGAAAATGATGTAGGGCTTGAAAGAAAAGTAATACTGGGGAAATATTCGGGAGTCAACACTATAACTTACAAGCTGGGTACACTGGGTATTAAAATAGGCAGGAAAGAAGCGGAAGAATTAGCGGAAATCATAAGGGATAAAACGGTATCCATCAAGAGAGCTCTTTTTGATAGTGAAATAATAGATACCTATAAATCTTATAAAGGAAAGGCCGGGAAAAACAAAGAGACTAAAAGGAAGGTAAGAGATGGCAATAACAAAAAGTAAAAGATATATAAATATTATTGATACTACTTTAAGGAATGGCGAACAGACTGCCGGAGTGGTTTTTTCCAAACATGAGAAAATAAGAATAGCCAAAATGCTTGATGAGATAGGCATTCCTGAGATCGAGATAGGAACTCCATCTCTGGGTGCTGCCGAAAGGGAAATAATCAAGGAAATAATAAAGGATAGTTTTAATTCCAGACTATTTGTCTATTGCGAAGCTGAACCGGAAAATATAGAATATGCCGTTCAGTGTGGTGCCGAAAATGTCATAATAAATATTTCTACATCCGATATCCATCTTAAGGAGAAATATAAGAAAAATAAAACATGGGTCATAAATAAGTTGAAAGAAACCATAAGAGTTGCCAGACAGAATAATCTGAATTTTATTGTAAGCGCCGAAGATGCTACCCGCACCGATCTCGGATTTCTATTAAAGTTGATTTCAATTGCAAAGAAAAAAGGTGCATATAGATTCAGGATTTGTGATACTGTAAGCAAATTTGACCCTTTCAGGACTTTTTTGTATATCAGTGCCATTTCAAACGCCACGAATTTTCCTCTTGAGGTCTATAATCATAATGATTTTGGAATGGCAACTGCCAATGGACTGGCTGCAATAAGAGGCGGAGCATCAAGCCTTGTAGTCAGTGTGGGCGGACTGGGAGAAGGAACCGGAAATGCGGCTATGGAAGAAATTGTGATGGCCCTTAGATATCTTGAGAATATAGAGCTGGGCATAGAGACATCGAAATTCAGGGAAGTTGCCGAATACGTGGCCAGAGCATCAGCAAGAGCTATCCCTGTCTGGAAAGCTATTGTGGGAACCAATGTATTCGCTCATGAATCCGGAATTCATGCAGACGGTGTAATCAAAAATCCCAAGAATTACGAAGTGTTCAATCCGAGTGAGGTAGGCTTGACCAGGCAGCTGGTTGTTGGTAAACATTCGGGATCTCATACTATTCTTCATAAGTTTAAAGAATTCGAGATAGAGCTTACCGACAAACAGGCGAATGAAATACTTGCTCTTGCCAGATATATGTCCATAGATCTTAAAAGGTCTCTTTTTGATAAAGAGCTTATGTATATCTATAATGAATATACAAAGAAGAACAAAAGCAGGAAAGAGCAGGAAGTAGAAGGTTAGGACGGAGGTAATTTTGGATAAAACGATTTCCGAAAAAATAATAAGTAAACATGCCGGGAGAGAGCTTAAAGCCGGTGATATTTCGATAGTGAATGTCGATTTGGTCATGTCTCAGGATGGGACAGGACCGCTGGCAGTCAGCCATGTCAGGAAAATGGGTTTTAACAGAATAAAGAATCCGGAAAAATCAATATTTTTTATTGATCATGCCTCGCCCAGTCCGAGGAAAGAACTATCCAATTCACATATTGTTTTAAGAGAATTTGCAGCCCAAACAGGAGCGATAATAAGTGATGCAGGGGAAGGAGTCTGCCATCAGATTTTAGCGGAGTCATACACATGTCCCGGTGATATCGTTTTGGGAGGGGATTCACATACATGTACCTCGGGAGCGCTGGGAGCATTTGCCACTGGAATGGGCTCAACGGATATTGCTGTTGGTTATGCGCTTGCCAGCACCTGGATGATGGTTCCGGCAACTATAAAGGTAAATTTTGAGAGGAAAATCAATAAAGGAGTATTTGCAAAAGATTTGATCATCTATCTAATCGGAAAAATCACATCGGATGGCGCAACTTATAAGGCTCTGGAGTTCGGAGGTGAAGTGGGAAGCGCTTTAAGCATGGATGCAAGATTTACTATATCGAATATGGCAGTAGAAGCCGGGGCAAAAACGGGTATATTCCCATCAGACAGCATTACAAAAGAATATCTTAAAAGCCAGGGAAGGGAGGACTGCTTCAAGGAAGTATCCGCAGATAAAGGAGCAAAATATGAGAAGGTAATAGATATCGATTGTTTGTTGATAGAGCCAATGGTTTCTCAGCCTCATACCGTGGATAATGCATTACCTGTAAGCAATCTGGAAAAAATCATGGTCGATCAAGTATTTATAGGAACGTGCACCAATGGAAGACTGAGTGATTTAAAGATAGCTGCAGATATACTTAAAGGGAAAAAAGTGGCCGGAGGAGTAAGGTTAATCGTGATTCCGGCTTCAAAAGATATATATCTTGAAGCTTTAAAAACAGGGATCCTGGAAACATTTGTGGACAGCGGCGCAATTGTCGAGTCTCCGGGATGCGGCCCCTGCGTAGGAATACACCAGGGAGTACTTGGCGATGGAGAGGTATGTCTTTCGACGCAGAACAGGAATTTTAAGGGGAGAATGGGGAATCCAAATTCATTCATTTATCTTTGTTCTCCTGCCACCGCCGCATGGAGTGCAGTCAGAGGTTATATAGCTGATCCAAGGGAGGTTTTGTTATAATGTCCGAAACTAAGAAAAACTCAGGGATTCTGGCAGGAAGAAGTTTTAAATTTGGTGACGATATTTCTACCGATCTTATCGCTCCGGGGAGATTATTTCATCTTCGTTCTAATTTGCCCGAACTCGCAAAACATGTTCTGGAAGATGCTGATCCGGAATTTGCCGGAAAGGTAAAACCAGGAGATTTTGTTGTTGGAGGCAGAAACTTTGGGTTGGGATCAAGCAGGGAACATGCGCCGCTTATCATGAAAATGGCCGGTGTCGGAGCGGTCCTGGCGAAATCCTTTGCCCGTATATTTTTCAGGAACAGTATTAATGTGGGACTTCCTGTCCTGATTTGCGACACCGATAAAATCGATGAAGGAGATATGCTGGAAATCGATTTAAAAAAGGGAACAATAGATAATAAAACTAAAAATTTGGAGCTGCAGGCCAGTCCTTTGCCGGAAGTAATGATAAAAATTTTAAATGACGGCGGACTTGTCAATCATATTACTAAGAATAAGGGATTCAATCTATGAAACACATAATAACTTTAATACCGGGGGATGGTACCGGACCTGAGATAAGTGAGGCTACGATTAAGGCAATAGAGGCAACAGGAGTGGATATCAAATGGGATATCGTAAATGCAGGCGCTGAAGTTTACGAGAAGGAAGGGACGGTTCTACCCGACAGGGTTATTGAATCACTAAAGAAAAATAAAATAGGAATTAAAGGTCCCATTACTACACCGGTTGGAACCGGATTTAGAAGTGTAAATGTCGCTATAAGAAAATTATTTGACCTCTATGCCTGTGTCAGGCCCTGCAAGAGTTACGAGGGAGTAAAAAGCAGATACAGGGATATTGATCTTGTCATAATAAGGGAAAATACAGAAGATTTATATGCAGGAATAGAGTTTGAGAAAGGCGGTAAAGATACAGAGGAACTTATCGATTTTATAAAAGGGAAGAAAGATGTTCAGTTGAGAAGCGATAGCGGGATAAGCATTAAGCCGATTTCGATTACCGCGTCCGAAAATATAATCAGATTCGCTTTTGAATATGCACGCAAAAATAATAGAAAAAAGGTCACAGGGGTGCATAAGGCAAATATAATGAAATACTCAGACGGCTTGTTTTTGGAAGTATTCAGGAAAGTTGCATCGGAGTATGGCGATATAGAATCGGAAGATAGAATTGTGGACAATATGTGCATGCAGCTGGTACAGAAACCCGAGCTTTATGATGTCCTGGTTCTACCAAATTTATATGGAGATATAATTTCTGACCTTGCTGCGGGACTGGTAGGGGGACTGGGTGTAGCTCCGGGCGGAAATATCGGGAAAGATATTGCGTTGTTTGAACCCACTCATGGGAGCGCCCCAAAGTATAAAGGCTTAAATAAGGTGAATCCTACAGCAATGATGCTTTCGGCTGTCATGATGTTAAGGCACATTGGAGAAGAAAAATATGCCAATTTGCTGGAATCAGCCGTTGCGGAAATTATCAGAGAAGGAAAATCTGTAACGTATGATTTAAAATCCCGGCGGGATGACCCGGCTGCTGTCGGCACCAGTGAATTTGCAGATGCTGTTGTTGAGAAAATAAAAGAAAGATCCGCTTAATTATTGGTTATTCATAGATGCTTCATGCTTCATATTGTATTATAAGTTTCTTAAACGATAATCCATCTCATATTATACATTTATCAAATATTAGTTATAATCTGTATAGGTTTTATTTTCTTTAATATATAATAGTATTAAACACAAATACCAGCCCGATAAAAAAGAAACCTGAACTATAGGATTCTTTAAAATTAATGATGGAAAGCAAAGAGAGTATTGATTTAAAAATTCTAAAAGCTATCTTTGGAATTGCCGGTTCCATCGGATCTGAACTTGAAATCGAGAAAGTCTCCGATCTGATAGTAGAGAAAGTTTTCAGGGTTATCAACTGCAATGGGTGTGCCATAATCCTCATAGACGAAAAAGGAGTCAGGCTGCAGAGCGAGATCGGATTTGGAAAAAGTATCAGAGAAGTAGAGTTCAGCCGTGAGATGCCCCTTATAAAATATATTTTATCTACAAAGAAAAAACTTTTCATTGGAAATATCGAAAATTCCAATTTTAAATATAGCATTCCTAAAGGTGAAAAAACAACTTCTATGATATGTATTCCTATCATAGTAAAAAACGAAGTAAGAGGGATCATTTATATCGATTCGATAAAAACAAATGCATTCTCCAGTAAACACGAATATTTTTTGAATATACTGGCACATGAAATCTCGATTGCAATAGAGAGGGCATTAAATTACGAGCAAATAAAAAAATTGACGATAATAGACGAGTTAACCGGAGTATTCAATAGAAGAAAATTTGATATGGATTTAAAAAATACTCTAAATGAAGCCATAAGATATGTGAAAAGTTTATCCCTTCTAATGATAGATATTGATTATTTTAAAAATTATAATGATTTTCATGGTCATCAAATGGGGGATAAGGTCTTGAGGAAAATGGGCAGGGTCCTTATTGAAAATAAACGAACTACTGATAGGGTGTACCGCTACGGAGGGGAAGAATTTTCCGTAATTTGCAGTGAAACCAATAAACAAAGTGCCAGGATTTTTGCAGAGAGGCTGCGCGAGGTTGTGGATAAAGGCAAGTTTGGGGGGGAGGAAAAAGTAAAACCACAGAGCAATATTACCATAAGCTTAGGAGTATCCAATTTTCCTTTCGATGCCACAAAAATGGACTACCTGATAAAATATGCAGATGATGCCCTGTATAGGGCAAAGGGTGAAGGCAGAAACAGGGTAGCGGTCTAATTTTAATATCTGCAAAATAAACTAATCCTTTTGAGATTTGACAAAGCTTTTATTTATGAGTATAGTTAGATAAAACTAACATTTATAGTTAAATATGAAACTGAAAAAGATATGGAAAAGTTAACTCAGAGCATGGAAGATTATATCGAGGCTATGTATGTCTTGAGTTTTACCAATAAGGTCATCAGGGTAAAAGAAATTGCTAAGTTTCTGGATGTAAAAACTCCTTCGGTAGTCGATGCAATAGGAAAACTCAGTGAAAAAGGATTGGTGATTCATGAAAAATACGGATATCTGGAGTTAACTGATGAAGGTCATAAACTGGCAAAAATAGTAAATGACAAACATGAAAAGGTATATCAATTCTTAAACGAAATCCTGGGAGTAAGTGATAAAGTTTCGAAAAAGGATGCCTGCAATATCGAACATTATATAAGTAAAGAAGCTATGGATAAAATGATAAAGTTTAGCAGGTTTGTAGCTACCTGTCCGGATGGCTATCCCCAGTGGTTAAAAGATTTCAATTATTATGCTAAATACGGGAAGCATCCTATGAGTTCCAAAAAAATAAATAAATAAAGACCTGAGACTTCATTACAATCCCTACTTTTTTTATAAAATTTTCTTGACAAATCTATATAAACCTATTAAAGTTAGTCTTGTCTATAATTTTTTAATCAGGCTAATAAAATGAGAAGATTCGGTTTACGACACGGGGGCAGGGAAGCAAGAAGAGAACATTTTGCAGGAAAGGATTTTTTCAGTATGGCCGAGGCTGTTCCCGGGAAAAAATATAAAATAATAAAGATTAATGGAGGCTGCAGGCTCAACTCAAGGCTTTGTGCAATGGGATTTATACCCGGGGAAGGCTTTTATGTTTCCGGTGCCTCATTGGGAGGGCCATTATGCATTATGATTAAGGGAACAAAATTTGCCATTGGAAGAGGAATGGCTGAGAGAATCCATATAAAGGAGGCATAATGGCCGATATGGAAATAACTGTTGCACTTACAGGTAATCCAAACTCAGGTAAAACAACAATCTTCAATAATTTGACAGGCTTGAGACAGCACGTTGGAAATTACCCCGGAGTCACTGTCGAAAAAAAGACAGGTATGGTGAATTATAAAGGATACCGAATAAATATAGTCGACCTTCCGGGTATTTATAGTATTACCGCATACTCTCTTGAAGAGATCGTCACCAGAAATTTTATTATCAACGAGAAGCCGGATGTAGTCATTGATGTCGTTGATTCCTCCAATCTGGAACGCAATCTTTACCTTGCAACCCAGCTTATTGAACTTGAAGTACCCCTGATTTTAGCATTCAACATGACAGATATAGTAAAAAAAAGCGGTAAAAAGATTGATATCGATCTGCTTTCCGAACTTTTAGGTGTATCTATCGTAGAAATGGTAGGGTCAAAAGGATTGGGAAGTAAAGAGCTGCTGGAAGCAGTGATCGGGGAGGTAAAAAGAAAGAAAGAGAAAAAAGTAGAATTAAAATATGGTGAAGAAGTAGAGAATGAAATTGCAAGGATCATATCGGTTTTAAAAGAACAAAAAGTTCCGACTTTTAATTTTGATGCCAGATGGATTGCAGTAAAACTACTTGAGCAAGACAGAGAGATAATAGATACCATTAAAAAAGCGTCCGGTCCGAAATACTCTAAAATTGACGAAACTGTCAGTGGTTCAATAAATCATATAACCAGTATTCTAAGAGATTCTCCGGAGGTAATAGTAGCCGATGCGAGATATGGATTTATCAAAGGAGCTCTTCTGGAGGCATATAAGGGAACCGGTTCGGAAAAGCTTGATAGAAGTGAGAAGATAGACCGGATACTAACTAACCGGATACTGGGAATACCTATATTTGTTCTTATAATCTGGCTTATGTTTCAATTTGTGTTTACCCTTGGGAAGTATCCTGCGAGCTGGTTGGAACTGGGTTTTGAAAAATTAAGCATTCTTGTTGCTAATGTCGTTCCACAGGGTCTTCTGAGATCACTACTGGTTGATGGAATTATTAGTGGAGTTGGGGGAGTAATTACATTTACTCCCAATATAATACTGCTGTTTTTTGCGATAGCTGTTCTTGAAGATTCCGGATATATGGCAAGAGCAGCTTTTGTTATGGACAGAGTAATGCATAAAATAGGGCTTCATGGAAAATCTTTTATCCCTCTGGTCATTGGATTTGGCTGTACGGTCCCTGCATATATGGGGTCCAGGATTCTTGAAAATAAAAAAGATCGACTTGTTACAATGCATATAAATACTTTTATGAGTTGCGGTGCACGTCTTCCTGTATATATACTTTTCGCGGGAGCATTTTTCCCTGCTGTGGCTGGAAATGTGATATTCTCGATTTATTTTATAGGGATAATAATGGCTGTAATAATGGCCAAAATTCTACGGGCAACCAGGTTCAGGGGCGAGTCGGATCCTTTTGTCATGGAACTCCCGGCTTACCGTGTGCCAACGCTTAAAGGAATAATGATCCATACCTGGGAAAGAGCCTGGATGTATATCAAGAAGGCAGGCACCATAATACTTGCTATAACAATACTGATGTGGATACTATTTACTTTTCCAATGATCGGAAACAATTACTCTCAGAATTATACAGGCAAGATTGAAGAAATCGAACGGTCATATCAATCCGGTGGAATAACGGATCCGGAACATAGTAGAGAAATAACTGCAATAGAGGCGGAAATGGCTGGCGAGAGGCTTGCTTATTCAGCGGCAGGAAGAATAGGCCGGTTTCTGGAACCTGTGTTCAAACCACTCGGTTTTGATTGGAAGATGGTAGTTGCCACTATTTCGGGAGTTGCTGCAAAGGAAGTAATCGTATCTACTATGAGCACGCTTTACAGCATACAGGGGACAGGTGAGGGGTCCGATTCTCTAAAGGTAGCTCTTAATGAACATTATACTCCCCTGGTAGGATATAACTTCATGTTATTTACACTGCTATACTTTCCATGCATGGCCGCTATGGTTATGTTTAGGAAGGAAGCGGGGACAAAAGAAATGTTGTTTCAGATAGGATATACTTTACTGCTTGCCTGGGTAGTATCTTTTCTGGTTTTTCAGATCGGAGGAATTTTTATCAAATAAATTTTTATATGAAAATTGGTGATACAAATGTGGGAAATACTTTTGATAATAATCATAGGCCTGGTTGCGCTGGGTTATTTAATAATATTTTTCATCAGGCAGTCAAAAAAGAAAAATATTTGTATGGGTTGCTCATATGCCGATGAGTGCAAGAAACGTAATTCGGATAGATTTAATAAATCCTAGTTTAATAATTATGTCAGCAGCAGTTTTAAGGTATTATGAGATTCTTGTATATAATTTAACATAAACTTATTATTTAATATAAAAAGACCCCACCTCAAGCGGGGTCTTTTTTAGATCATCAAATTAATCTTAATTATATTTAATTAATTTAATATCTTCTGTAGTTGTTATCTGTTCTCTCTCTTCGAGGACGGGCTTCATCAACTTTCAATGTACGGCCTTCAAAGGTCGTGCCATCTAAAGCTTCTTTTGCCTTTTCTGCCTCTGCTGCATCAGTCATTTCAACAAATCCAAATCCTTTACTTCCGATTATGGTAACTTCTTTGATTTGTCCATGCTGAGAGAAAAGCTCTTCAAGCTGCTTATCTGTAACAGAATAGCTTAAATTTCCAACATATAGTTTGTTACTTTGCATTCTTACCTCCTTTTCATTATAGTCTCTCCAAGCTTCATAATATTTCTTTTAGAGAGGTAAGTGCAGTAACAAAGCCTAACTCTTAATCAAAACATCATTAAACAAAAGAGAGCACTTATTATAATCTTTTTATTAAACTCATGTCAATATATATATATTTATGTATAATCTAGATTCCGGAACAGGTTTTATGCTACTCCCGATTAAAATTGTATAAAATAGAGAATATAATATATAATCGATGCACAGGGATTGATGATTTTACAGCATAATTTAAATTGCCAGTAGGTTTTGCCGTTAAATAATGTATTAATGTAAGAGTCCGCATTTTTTAGCGAACCTTCCAAAGTAAAGTCAGTATTTTTAAACATTATTTTAATGTTCCTGTTTTTTATATAACATAATTTTAACAAAACGAAAGGAAGTCGGAGTGAATAAAAGATTATATGTGGGCAATCTGGAATACTCTACCCTGGACAAAGACCTGGAAGAATTATTTTCCAGTGAAGGAACTGTGGTGTATGCAAAAGTAATCAGAAGTCTGGACGGCAAGTCAAAAGGTTTTGGATTCGTAGAAATGGGAACCGAAGAAGAGGCAGCTAAAGCCATAGAGAAGTATAACCAGAGCACATTTAAGGAAAGACCCCTTTTAGTAAGTGAAGCCAAACCTCAGAAAACCAGAAGTTTTGAGGGAAACCGAAGAAGTGATAATTATCGGAATACACATAAAGATGATCTTAATTACAAATTAAGAAAAATAAGAAGAAGAACCAGATAAGTTATTTTTAGATTTCCTGGTAACGTGAAGACCTAAAAGAAAAAAATTTCCCTCCCATTTTCTATAAGGAAAACGATTGCATTTTTGATTAAGTTGTATAAAAAGTGGGAGGGAATTTTAGAAGTTCAAATTATCATCAATTATTCCTATTATTTATAATCTAATTAATCTAATTACTATGGAGGTTGATTATGAAAACAAAAAAATTTACCATACTGCATTCCAATGATATACACGGAGACTTTATGGCAGAATTAAGAGAAGGACAGGGGAATCTGGTTGGAGGATTGGCACTGCTTTCCGGTTTTATCAATAAAGTAAGAGCAGAAGAAGAAAATGTTCTCTATATTATTTCCGGGGATATGGTGCAGGGATCACTGATAGATATGGAATACAGAGGAATTTCCACAATAGAGATTATGAATTACCTGGCCCCCGACGTGGTTTCACTGGGAAATCATGAACTTGATTATGGTCTGCCGCACCTATTATTTTTAGAAAAGATTGCTAATTTTCCTCTGGTGAATGCTAATTTGTACATAAAAAAATACAATAAAAGGTTAATGATGCCGTATATCATTATCAATAAAGCCGGTTTTGATATTTTATTTACCGGTATTATTACGGAAAAGGTTTTAGATTCCATCAGACAGGATGAACTTATTGGCAGCTTCATATCTCTGGAAGAAGCAAGCCAGGAAGTGGGTAAAATAATCAATGCTTATAAAAATGATGACATTGATTTAACCATCTTGCTTACCCATATTGGTTTTGAATCTGATATAGAACTTGCTAGATTATTAAAGCCAGAATGGGGAGTGGATATGATAATCGGTGGTCATTCCCACACTATTCTGGACCAACCCGAAAAGGTCAATAATGTTCTGATAGCCCAGGCAGGGGTGGGTTCTGACCAGGTAGGGAGGTTTGATATATTGGTGGATGACGATACTAATAGCATCGTCGATTTTAAGTGGAAGCTTATCCCCATAGACAGTAATCTGGCTGAACCTGATAAAAATCTTCAGGATTATATCGACTCTTTTAAAGATGTGATAGACAGAAAGTATAATAATATAATCTGCAAACTATCCAGGAAATTAACTCACCCTGCCCGTGAAATCGAGACTTCGCTTGGGAATTTAATTGCGGATGCTTTTGCAGAAACCTCTCAGGCAAACGTTGTACTGGTAGGAAGTGGTTCCATAAGAGTAAAAGAGATAGGTCCTCTTATAACATTAAAGGATTTTAAAACCTGCTTCCCTTATGATGATTTTTTAAATCGGTATAATGTAGAGGGCTCTACTCTTAAAAAAATATTTTCTCATATTATGAGAAAGGAAAATAGAAACAGTGAAGGCGAATGCTATCAGGTAAATAGTACTGTAAAAGCGGTTTATAATGATTCTGAAGGACGGCTTATATCTTTAACTATAGATGGCAACCCTGTTGAAGATAATGAAAATTATACTATCTGTCTTCAGGGATATCATTTTAGTAATTCGGCCGCTTATTTAAATGTAACTAATGAAAAATTACTGGAAGCGGGCAAGCATAAAGTAATAACCACCTCTGCACAGGAAGTACTGGAAGAATATTTGAGAGACAACCAGAATATCTCCAGAAATGTTGAGGGAAGACTTGTTTATAAATAAAATGTAAAATTCAATTCTTTTAAAGGGAAAAACATGCCCTCTAAAGTAATAGGCATTGGAGAGATTTTATGGGATTTATTTCCTAAGGGAAAGAAGCTTGGCGGAGCTCCAGCAAATTTTGCTTATTTTGTTAAAAATCTTGGACAGGATGGACTCACTGCCAGCAGGATTGGAAATGATCCGCCGGGTGCAGATATCCTGAATTTATTAAAAGATATCGGGCTTGATGAGAAATTCATACAGGTCGACTCAAAATATCCCACCGGGACAGTTGTGGTAAAGCTCAGGGGCAGTGGTCAGCCTGATTATATAATAAGTGAAAAAGTAGCATGGGATTTCCTGGAATTCAGTGACAATTGGAAGAAGCTTTCCCGGGAAGCCGATGTCATATGTTTTGGTACGCTTGCTCAGAGGTCCTTAAAATCCCGGAGGACCATTATGAATTTTTTAAAACTATCCGGTAACAATGCTGTCAGGGTATTTGATACAAACCTGAGACAAAATTTCTACTCTCTTACAACAATTATTCAATCACTGGAACTGGCTACCATACTAAAGTTAAATCAGGATGAACTTGAAGTGTTAAAAAACTCTGAAGGTTTCCCGCATATTAGCGATGATATCAGCTTCTGCAGAAAACTTATGGGAATATACGATATAGGTCTGACATGTGTGACCAGAGGAGAAAATGGAAGTTTGCTCATAGATGGAAATTGTTATCATGACCATCCGGGCTATAAAGTCACTGTTGCCGATACGGTGGGCGCCGGTGATGCTTTTACAGCTGGGATGGTAATAAAGTATCTTCAGGGAGGGACACTTGAAGATATGAGCATATTCGCAAACAGACTGGGATCATGGGTAGCCTCGCGTACCGGGTCCACTCCGGAATTGGATGAAGAAATAAAAAGATACTTAAGTAAATAAATATGTTTTAGATATTATTTCCAGAAAGCTTATAAGGGGCTTCGATTACCTAAGCTTTCATCTTCCACCTGGTAAGAATGTTTTCCCTGTCAAAAATCCTTACTGCCAGTTTTAGAACCAGCGGGCAGATTGCCAGTAGTACCACACATCCAATAAGAAGATAAGTGATATTCAGAAGAAAGAGTCCTGCAAGCTGCAGTCCGATAATAAGATAAATCGGAAATATTATCACTGCACCTATTCCTTGCGCGGATCTTATATCAGTGGACCTTGAAGAAACAATTATGCTGGCCATTGTCAGTATAAAGGACAATATTGGGCTTAACAAAAACGCAACTATTACCCATTCGATATTGGGAAGAGGAGCGTAACCAAGCTTAATGAAAGCTGCTATATCCACTACTATGGTAAGTATAACAAAACTAATGGTGGATATAATAAAAGCCGGAACCCAGGCTGTAAGAGATTTCCCCATAAGCAATTCAGATGTTTTAATGGGTGTTGCCAGAAGCGGTTCGAGGGTATTATTCTCCTTTTCCATGATTACTGAGGAAGGAGCAATAAGGCTGGGGACCATTGCCGGAATTACCAGCAGGAAAATGAGTAATTGATTCAGAGCAAATCCTATAAGTACCCTGATCGGATCGTCAACCTGCCCGAATATTTTATTAATAAAATTTATTGTATCCTCATCACTCAATAGGGAACTGCTTCCAAGAATAATGAAGAGCGGCATAGCTATTGAAAATATGGCAGTGATTATAAGAATAGGCAGCCATATGTTTTTATTCCTTATGACTTCTTTTATTTCTTTTTTGAAAATAATTCCTGCTTTTTTCATTTTGTCTTTTCGCCTTTTATTAAATCCAGATATATTTCCTCCAGAGTTGCTTTCACCTCGTTAAAATAAAGGATGCCTGCTCCGCTGTCAATAAGTTTTTTTATGATCAAAGGATTTGAGGTTTCCGGTTTTTCAATCACTATTGTTGCCCTGTTTTTTTCGAAATGAATGGTCTTTACCCCGGAAGCTCCCTCCAGCAGTTTTACATATCTATCTGCATCATCGGTAAATATGATTTCGACTCTTTTATTTTTATCATCATTCTGTAATTCGGAAAGGGTGGCAATCCTTATGATCTTTTTCTTTATAATGCATACCCTATCGGATAGATTGGAAGCTTCTTCCAGATTATGAGTACAGAGAAAAACAGTTGTCTTTTCTTTTTTTAAATTTTCGATGAAGATTCTTACCATATGGGCGCTTTCCGGATCAAGACCGGCAGTCGGTTCATCCAGCAGCAATATCTTTGGTTCATGTATAAGTGCCCGGGACAGAGCGAGTTTCTGCTTCATTCCTTTGGAATAAGTGCCGGCAAGGTCATCTTTTCTATCCCATAAATCAAACATTTTAAGATACTTTTCAATATTATTTTTCCTTATGCTGCCGGGTATATTATAGAAGCTTGAATAATATTCAAGGTTATCATAAGCGGAGATCTTCTCATACATTCCCGGGGACTCAGTCAGAAGCCCGGTTATCGATCTTATATATTCGCCATTGCTGCGGTTATCTCTGCTATCTATGGTTATCTTTCCCGAAGTCGGGGGGATAAGTGTTGACAGCATTCTTATGGTCGTGGTCTTTCCGGCTCCATTTGGACCCAGGAATCCGAATATCTCACTCTCATTTATATCAAATGAGATATTTTCTACCGCGGTAATATCCCCAAATTTTTTGGTAAGATTTTCTACTGTTATCATAAGCAAGGATTTTACCTTTAAACTGTCAATTTATCAATCGTAGAGCCTGGGCTGAGATATAAAAATATTTTTTGAGATTTTATCCGGCTTCTAATATAATCTCTTTTATGAATACAAATATCAGAACAAAAAAAATAGACCTGCTTATGATAGATAATTATGACTCCTTTACTTTTAATCTTGTTCAGTGTCTCGGGATTTTAGGTGAGAATATAAAGGTCAGCAGGAATGATAAAATAACCCTGGATGAAATTGAAAAAATGACACCTTCGAGAATAGTTATCTCCCCAGGTCCCGGAAGGCCCGTTGATGCAGGCATATCAAAAGATATGATCAAATATTTTTATAAAAAAATACCCATACTCGGTGTTTGCCTTGGGCATCAGTGCATTGGAGAAGTATTTGGCGCAGAAGTGATCAATTCGGGGACTGTTGTTCACGGAAAGACATCTCTTATCTATCATGATGGAAAAAGCATATTTGCAGGTATTAAAAATCCATTCGAAGCCGCAAGGTATCATTCTTTGATCTTGAAAAAAGATACCATCCCCGCCTGTCTGGAAGTCACCGCCCGTACTGAAGACGGGATCGTAATGGGAGTAAGACATAAAGATTACAAGCTTGAAGGAATACAGTTTCACCCGGAATCGTTTCTGACCCCGGTCGGATTAGAAATACTTAAGAATTTCATATATTTATGAAAATCCTCTCCACAATTTCAGCCATTGATTTGAAGATTCTACCCCAGAATGCCGCTTATGCATTGAAGGATAAAAGTCATCTGTGTTTTCTTGACAGCAGCCTGATACCAAATAAATATTCCCTTTTTTCTTATATCGCCTGGAACCCGAAACTAATTTTAAAAAGCTATGGCCATAAAAATGAATTCATAAGTTTCGCCGGCAGGGTGGGGTACTATTCTTTTCAGCACCCTTTATCTTTTTTAAAACAAAACATAAAGGATTACACTTATAGTCCTCCCGGAAGTGAATTAAAAAAAATCGATGTTGTATTTATAGGTAACGGTAAAGTTATAAAAGCAACTCAAAAGATCAAAGAAAAACTTCCCCGTTTCCTCGGTGGTTTTACCGGTTATTTCTCATACGATCTGAAAAACCATATCGAAGAACTTCCCAGCCGCGCCGTAGATGATATTAATCTCCCCCTGTTTTATCTTGCATACTATGACCGGCTGCTTGCATACGGTCATACGGACGGCAGGTGGTACTATATCAGGAATTTTCCTGTACTTGAAGGCAAAGAGAAAGACAGCAAGGGAAAAGACGGCAGGGGCAGCGATTACAGGAATGAAAATTTAAATATTTCAGAGATGGTTTTTCAGGAAGATGATTATGTTTCCCCCGGTATCGGGAACAAGGATCTGGTGAAGAAAATTAGTACGGAAATTAAGGTTATGTTTGACGATCTGAAAAAAACAGAGGATATAAAAAAGAATATAATAGAAAAATATTATAAGAAGAATATTTCCAACGTCAGACTTCATTCGAATCTTACCAGGCGAAACTATATTAAAAGGGTGCTTAAAACCAAAGAATATATTCATAATGGGGATATTTATCAGGCGAATTTCAGCCAGAGATTCGAAGCGGACATGCCAGTGGATCCCATGGATCTATATTACATACTAAGAGAGAAAAATGCCGCTCCTTTCTCTGCTTTCCTGCGGTTTCCGGAATTCAGTATTGGCAGTTCTTCTCCGGAAAGATTTTTATTTCTGCAAAAAGATACTATAGAAACCCGGCCAATAAAAGGAACAAAGCCCAGAGGAAAAGACAGTGCAGGTGATGATAAGAATATAATGGAACTAAAAAATAGCATTAAGGACAGAGCGGAATTGAATATGATCGTGGACCTGGAAAGAAATGATTTAGGAAAATTCTGTTACTACGGAACAGTAAAAGTTTTCGGCCATGCTGTGATTGAAAAATTTGCAAAAGTTTTTCATTCCGTGTCCACAGTAACCGGAAGGGTAAAAAAAGGAGCAGATGTCTCCAACATGATAAAAGCAGCTTTTCCCGGCGGTTCTATAACGGGTGCCCCGAAAATAAGGGCGATGGAGATAATAGATGAATTGGAACCGGTCGCCAGGAATGTCTATACAGGTTCGATCGGATATATTGGAATTGATTCTACGATGGATTTGAATATTGTAATCAGAACGTTTATCATAAAAGGAAATAAGTTCTATTACAATGTGGGCGGCGGTATCGTAGAAGATTCGGTACCGGAAGAAGAGTACAGGGAAACCCTGGACAAGGGAATTGCCCTGGAGGAAACTTTAAAATTTTTCAGGGCAAAAAATTTAAAAGAGTTACTGTAAGATTTCTGTATTATGTTAAATCATATTTTTATCAATGGAAAACTTTTTACCGGAAGCAGAGCTGCAGTACCGGTCAGGGACAGGGGATTTTTATACGGTGACGGACTTTTCGAGACTTTGAGAAGTTTTAAAGGTTCTGTATTTATGCTGGACCCTCACCTCGACAGGCTGTTCCATTCACTAAAAATTTTAAAGTATAATACTGCTTTTGATAAGGAATATATAAAAGAAGCTTTAAAAAAAACAATTGCCAGAAATGGTCTTACCGTGAGGGATGCTTGCATAAAAATAATCGTAACCAGAGGCATTCACAGCGGAGAACTGCATTTTAGAGGGAGACATAAGGCCAACCTGATAATAATCGCAGATGAGCTTAACGGGTATCCGGAAAAAGATTACACCGAAGGGATAAAAATCATCTCTTCTTCCATCGTGAGACCTTCTCTGGGAAATCCTCTTTATTCCCATAAACTTCTGAACTATTTTGAAAATATTTTTGCAAAAGATGAGGCCCATCACAATGAAGCGCAGGAAGCTATATTTCTAACAGGGGAACATCTTGTCCTGGAGGGAGCATCAAGCAATATTTTTTACGTTAAAAGAAATACAGTTTATACGCCGCCGCTAACTCAAAATATCCTGCCAGGAATAACCAGGCAAACAGTAATAGATCTATGTGTTGAAAATGGAATAAAGGTAAAACAAAAAAATATCCATTACAGGGACATGATAAATGCGGACGAGATATTCAAGACCAGTTCGGTTGCAGGAATCGTACCTGTAAAAAAAATTGACCGCTTTGTGCTGGCCGGAAAAGTTCCCGGCCGTATTACCGCAAAGCTTATGGTTTCATATAGAAATAAGGCCGGATCTTCAAATTTGCAATAGGTTGATTTATTGCTACAATAAAAATGCATTTTTTATTAGGTGATTTCGAATAATTAAACTGGCAAGATTAAGGAAGGTCAGTTATGAAATATAGGATATTGGGGAAAACAGGTTTTAGGGTCTCCGAAATCTCACTGGGCACCTGGCAACTTGGCGGAAAGTGGGGAGAAAAATTTAATTTTGATACTGCAAGAGAAATTCTAAATGAGGCAGTAGATCAAGGAGTAAATTTTATAGATACTGCGGATATATATAATGATGGTCAGAGCGAAGAAGCTATAGGAAAATATTTAAAAACTGCAAGAGAGAGAATATATGTAGCAACAAAAGCCGGAAGAAGACTGAATCCCCATACAACTGAAGGCTACAATAGAGAGAATATAACAAAATTCATAGACGATAGTTTGAAGAATATGGACCTTGAAGCAATAGATCTTGTACAGCTTCACTGTCCTACTACGGAGGTCTATTACAGACCGGAGGTCTTCGGCATTATGGACGAACTGGTAGAAAAGGGTAAGGTTTTATATTATGGGGTCAGTGTCGAAAAAGTGGAAGAAGCATTAAAGGCAATCGAATATCCTAATATAACCACTGTCCAAATCATATATAATATGTTCAGATATAAACCTGCAGAAGAATTCTTTGACCAGGAAAAAAGTAAAAATGTCGGGATCATCGCAAGGGTCCCTCTGGCAAGCGGTATGCTGACCGGAAAATTTTACAGGGATACAGTGTTTTCAAAGCAGGATCACAGGTACTTTAACCGCGAGGGGCAGGCTTTTGATAAAGGAGAGACATTTTCGGGAGTTCCCTACGAAGTAGGTCTTCAGGCAGTGGAGGAACTTAAAAAGATATTCCCTGAAGAAAAACTTGCCAGATATGCCCTGCGCTGGATTCTTATGAATGATAATGTCAGCTGTGTCATACCGGGGGCAAGCAGAGTGTCTCAGATCAAGGAGAACATCAAGGCTTCGGATTTCCCACCGCTTACTGATGGCCAGATGAAAGGCGTAGAAGAGATTTATCAGGGATATATAAAAAAATATGTCCATGATTTGTGGTAAAAAAAGTTTTACTTAAAAAAATCATAGTGTTAATATAAAGTAGTCTCTACTTAAATATTAAAATTTAGTATTAAGTCGCAAATGTCACTGGAAATATTTTTTTAGATTCGGATTAAGAAAAAAAGGGGGTAATGAACAGTGAAGCAATTCACCAGCTTTATGGATCTTGTAGAAACAAGAAGAAGCATAAGGTCCTATAAATCCAAAGAAGTTGAAGAGGAAAAATTGAATTATGTTCTGCAAGCCTTCAGAAAAGCTCCTTCAGCAAAGAATCTTCAGCCCTGGAAACTGATTGTGGTAAAAGGTAAGAAAAAAATAAGGGACCTCTCCATCGCATGCAACAATCAAACTTTTTTAGCAGAAGCCCCGATACTTATTGTGGCCTGTGCCAGAGAGGACGACGCTTACGGCGTAATGGGAGGGTATATGAATAGTTATCCCATAGATCTTGGTATCGCGCTGGAGCATTTGATGCTTGCTGCAACGGAAAAAGGGCTCGGTACCTGCTGGATCGGAGCATTCAGGGAAAAACTTGTAAAGGACCTGCTTGATGTTCCGGAGAGTGTAAGAGTGGTGGCCCTGACTCCGCTTGGTTATCCGGCTATGGAAGGCAGAAACAGGGAGAGAAAACCACTTTCTGAAATAATCTGCTATGATAAATACATAGAATAACTAAGGGTATATACACCCAAAATCAATGGAAATAATAGTAACCCATTTAAGTTCCGACTTCGATTCCTTTGCAGGGATGGTAGCAGCCAGGAAAATATATCCTCAGGCTCAAATTGTATTACCTACAGCAATAAATCAGAATGTAAGGAAATTTATTACACTATACGAGGACGAGCTTCCGCCACTTATCGACCCTAAAGGAATTGATTTTTCGATAGTGACAAGAGTGATCATTATTGATACAAGATATGCTTCGAGGCTCGGTCCGGCAGGAAAAGCACTGAATAATGAAAATGTAGAAATCATAGTCTATGACCACCATCAAAGATCGCATCAGGATCTGAGATCGACTCATGACTATTATAGGGAAGTCGGAGCCACTACAACCATACTGGTAGATATCATAAAAAATAAAAAAATTTCTATCTCCCCCCTTGAAGCTACTCTGTTTACTCTTGGTATTTATGAAGATACCGGATCATTTACTTATCCGGGTATAACTCCCGAGGATCTGGAAGCAGCTTCTTTTCTCATGAAAAAAGAATCCAATCTATTTGTAGTATTGAAATTTTTGAATCTTTCCCTATCGGAGGACCAGCACGGACTTCTGGAGAAACTGATAATGAACTATAAAAAAATAAAGATCAATGAAATAGAGATTTTGATCTCACAAGCTGAAACGCCGGGTTTTATTGAAGGATTATCGGTACTCACAAGGAAGTTATCCCAGATCGAAGATGTAAGCGTGGTGATATGCTGGGCCAAAATGAAGGAAAAAATTTACCTGGTCGCAAGAAGCGATAATAAAGATGTGGACGTATCCGAGGTCCTTAAAGTTGTTGGAGGCGGAGGCCATCCACAAGCAGCTTCGGCGGTTATTACGGATATGAGTTTCGAAGAAATAGAAAGCAAAATCGTAAGTTCCCTTAAGAAAAATATCAAGAAACCTGTACTGGCGAAGGATGTTATGTCATACCCGGTACAGGTAGTAAAAGAGAATCTGAACATATCCCGAGTTAACGAGATCTTAAAAAAATACGGCCATTCGGGAATACCGATTGTGGATAAAAATAACGATCTGGTAGGGATAATAACCAGAAAAGATATAGATAAGGCTATAGGGCACGGCTTATCGCATGCTCCGGTTAAAGGTTTTAAATCCCGCGGTATTGTCAAAGCAGGTCCCAAGACCAGTATCGGTGAGATACAAAATCTAATGATAGAAAACGGGATTGGAAGAATACCGATTACAGATAAGAAAAAAATAATAGGGATAGTCACAAGAAAAGATATATTGAGATTTTTATACGGCCGCAGTTATGAAAATTTATGGGAGTTTTTCCCTGCCAGAGTCAGGAAAATGTTAAAAGTGATTTCCGGTGTTGCCAGAGTCTTAAAATATAATACATATCTTGTGGGAGGGATAGTAAGAGATGCCCTGCTAAAAATACCGAACTTTGACATTGATATTGTGGTAGAGGGCGACGGGATAAAATTTGGCAGGGAACTTTCCGCAAGACTTGGCTGCAGGTTCGAATCTCACCAGAGATTTGGAACTTCGGTTCTTGTACTCGCCGATGGTCAGCATATAGACATTGCCACAGCAAGAGTAGAATATTATGAAAGTCCGGCTGCTCTTCCCACGGTAGAATCAGGAAATATAAGGCAGGATCTTTCCAGGAGAGATTTTACCATAAACACCATGGCTGTTTCTTTAAATAAGAAAAACTTTGGGGAAATACTCGATTTCTTTGGAGGGCGGGAGGATTTAAGAAATAAGAAAATAAAGGTCCTGCATAAAATGAGTTTTATAGAAGATCCTACAAGGATTTTCAGGGCAGTAAGATTTGAGAAGAGACTGGGATTTAAAATGGACAGCCAGACAGAAGAACTGGCAAGAACTACCATCAATATGGATATAGTATCGAGATTGAATGGCGTTAGAAT
>CAZODG010000007.1:0-24788 GCA_964578525.1 uncultured Actinomycetota bacterium | reverse complement strand
TTAAATCCTCTTTGCCTAACCCCGTGGTTCCTACAATTATATCTATATTGTTATCAATAGCCCATTTTATATTTTCCCTGGCTGAATCCGCTGTTGTAAAATCAATTATAAGATCCGGATTTAACTTTTTGACATCTTCATACGAACCATGGATCCTATATCCTGTTTTTTTACCGGTCAATAACTCTCCTATATCGGTACCGATATTTATAATATCAAAACCTCCGACCAGTTCTATTTCTTTTTCTTTTATAAGTTCTTCGGAAACAGATTTCCCCATCTTCCCGCAAATACCAAACATGACTATTTTTTTCATGATAATCCGCCTTTATTTAATTTACCCAGTGTCACAAGACTCATTTTATCCGGTTCAAAATATTTGTCTGCAATGTCATTCAAATCATTTTGTTTTATCTTGTCTATTTTCTTCAATATCTCGTCAATAGTCAAAACTTTTTTATCAAACAGGAGCCCTTTCCCAAGTCTGAACATACGCGAGCTTATATCTTCGACTCCCAGCACGATATTGCCCTTTAAATTTTCCCTGGATCTCTCCAGTTCTACATCTTTCACTCCATGACTTCTGATATCGGTTATCTCATCCTTGATCAGTTTCAGAATCTTTTCCGTGTTTTTAGGCGAAGAAGCAGAATATATGATTATTATACCCGTATCATGATACTGAACATTGCTGCTGAAAATCGAGTATGCCAGGCCTTCTTCTTCTCTTATTTTCTGGAATAACCTGCTGCTTATGCTCCCTCCGAGTAAATTTGTAAACAGTGAAAGCGGATATTTATCTTTGCTGTCCCTGCTGCAGCCCAGTCCGCCAAAACACATATGAACCGAACTTGTCTTATTGCTGTGTATATTCCTGACACTTCCATTGGAAATTGGTTTCTCCACCAAAAAATTACCGGTTTGTTTTTTAGATTCTATCCTGTCCGTATGTTTTTTTATTTCATCTATCAAATCCCGGTGTCTTATATTTCCTGCAGCTGAAATAACAGCTGTGCCTATATCGAATTCCTTTTTGAAATATTTTAGTATCGCGGATTTATTGATCTCTTTAAGAGAGTTCTTAGTTCCCAGAATCGGGAGGCTCAAAGGGTGGCCATCCAGAACTAACTCATAGAAATAATTCATGATATTATCGGAAGGATTTTCGTCCACCATCTTTATTTCTTCGAATATTACTTTTTTTTCGGTCCTGATATGTTCCGTTTTGAAAGATGGATTCATCAATATATCAAATAGAAGTTCCATGCAATTGCCAAGATAGGTATCGATAAAATCAGCGTATATGCAGCAATTTTCTTTGTCGGTGAATGCATTGAATTCGGCGCCCATTAAATCGAACTCGATTGCTATGTCTCTATAATTTCTTTTCTGGGTGCCCTTGAAAACAAGATGTTCTATAAGATGGGAAATTCCGCTGATGCTCTTATCTTCATTTCTGGACCCGGTTGGTATCCAGAAGCCGAGAGATATTGACCTGAAATGAGGTAAATATTCACTAATAACTCTTATTCCGTTATCTAATTCAGTTATTTCATATTTGTCGAATTTTACACTACTTGAAGAAATTATTTTCTTATTTACCTCTATTCAATAAATTTCAGATATCAGTTCTTTCCAGTCCTATTTTTTTCGTTCTGGAATCCATATTACCGACCCTGACAGATATTTTATCACCTATTTTTAAATAATCGTTAACGTCATTTATCCTTTTATTCGAAACCTTGGATATATGGAGAAGCCCATCGATTCCCGGGAACAAATTAACGAAAGCTCCGTAACTGGTTATGCCGACTACGGTCCCTAAAAACTCATCCCCTATCTTTATGTCTTCTACGCCTTTTAACATTCCCTCTATTTTTTTCCTTGCCATCTCTATATTGTCAGCATTGGAAGATGTAATAGAAACGAGACCTTCCCCGTTATAATCACTTATATCGATCTCTTCCAGTTCAAATTCTTCTTTTATGCTTTTGATATTTTTCCCACCCGGACCTATGATCTCGCCAATCTTTTCTTTGGGAACCTTAAAAGTAGTTATTTTCGGGGCACACTTTGCCAGACTTTCTCTTGGTTCCGGGATGACTTCGAGCATCCTGTCCAGTATGAAAAGTCTTCCTTCTTTTGCTTTATCCAGAGTCTTTTTTATAATATCAATGTTTATACCCTTTACTTTCATATCCATCTGAAGTGCAGTGATTCCGTTTTTAGTCCCTGCAACTTTAAAGTCCATATCTCCATAAAAATCTTCCAGACCCTGTATGTCTTTCAGCACTATATATTTATCATCCTCGCCTTTAACGAGCCCCATAGCTATGCCTGAAACAGGATTTAATATCGGGACCCCTGCATCCATAAGCGCCAGCGTACTTCCGCACACGCTTGCCATCGAGGTGGAACCATTTGACTCCAGGACTTCTGATACGAGTCTCAGGACATACGGAAATTTATCCTCATCGGGTATCATCGGCCTGAGAGCCTTTTCTGCCAGTGCTCCATGTCCTATTTCTCTTCTTTTAGGTCCCCGGAGCGGCCAGGTTTCGCCTGTGCTGAAAGGCGGGAAATTGTAGTGATGTATGTATCTCTTAAATTCCTCTTTTCCCAGACTATCTATTTTTTGCGCTTCTCTTATCGAACCAAGGGCAAGTATAGTAATGGCCTGTGTTTTGCCTCTGGTAAAAAGTCCGGTGCCATGTGTAGTTTCGGGAAATAATCCTACCTCGCAGTTTATTTCTCTTATTTCATCAGGTTTTCTTCCGTCTGGTCTGATCCCTTCTTCCAGAATAAGTTTTCTTACAAGCTCTCTCTCGAGATTCTTAAAACTGATATCTACGCTTTCTTTATCTTCCGGAAACTCGGATTCCAGGTCTTTCCCAATCTCTTCCTTTATTATCATCATCTTGTCCTGAAAATAACCTCTGTCAGTATTATCCAGCAATGCCTTCTTTTCACCATCCCCGGAATATTTCGCAATATCCTCCAGAACTTCCTGAATCCTTGTTTCTGCCAGTTCCCTGACTTTTTTTTCGACATCTTTGTTCAATTCAAAGTTAACTGTTTTTCTCTTTTCCTTACCGGTTATTTTCCTGAATTCTTTTTGGAAATCAACTATTTTCTTAATTTCGATATGCGCTCTTTCTATGGCTTCCACTGTTACTTCTTCCGAGACTTCCTTGCCTCCGGCTTCCACCATCAATATTGCATCTTCCGTTCCGGTGACTATAATGTCTATGATACTTTCATCGATTTCGCTATAATCCGGATTTATTATCCAGTTCTCTCCGACTTTTCCTATTCTAACTGCACCTATTGGTTCATCGAAAGGTATATCCGATATATATAGTGCCATCGAGGCCCCGTTCATTACAGAAATATCATAAGGATTGATTTGATCAAAAGATATGACTGTACCGATCAATTGAACTTCATTTCTTATGTATTTATCAAACAATGGCCGCAAGCCCCTATCGGTCAATCTTGAATTAAGAATTGCTTTATCGCTTGCTCTTCCTTCCCTCTTGAAGAATCCTCCGGGTATTTTTCCTGCTGCATACATCCTCTCTTCGACATCCACTACAAGTGGGAAAAAATCTGTATTCCCCAATGGATTCTGATTCATTACTGCGGTGATCAACACCCCGTTTCCGCCAAATTTGACAAGAACCGAATTAGCCATTCTGGCTAATTTGCCGGTCGAAAAAATCATTTGCTTGCCGCCAATATCTAAAGTACAACTTTTTTCCATTTATTATTTACGTTCTCCTTTTAACTGCAGAGATAAAAAAATACTTGAGTCTGAATTATTTCCTTAAACCTAATTCTTCAATCAATTTTTTATACTTTGCTATATCATTATTTTTTAAATATCCCAGAAGTCTTTTTCTTTTACCGACCATGACAACGAGACCCCTTCTGGAATGATGATCCGTTTTATTCTCCTTCAAATGGTCGTTCAGCCTGTTTATCTTCTTGGTAAGAATAGCTATCTGAACTTCTGAGGAACCGGTATCATTCTCATGAGTTTTGAATTTCTCTATGATCTTTTTCTTATCCTCTTTAACTAAAGCCAACTTTTCACCTCCTCGAAAATGTTCGAAGTATAATTTATCATAACTGTATATTAATTACAATTTAAACACTTTTTGCTATTTTTCTCTTCACCGGAATAAAAATTACCTATAAAACTCTTTTAAGATCTTTTAAAATGCTTAATATTACTAAATTTTTATATTGAAGTATTTACCGGCATACTGTAAATCCAGCTTCATCTGGTTTATCAGTTTATCTTTACTCTCAAAAACAATCTCATCCCGGAGTCTCTTTAAAAAGCTGATCCTTATTTTTTTCTGATATATGTCACCTTCAAAATTTATTATAAAAGCCTCGATCCATTTTTTCGATTCTTTGAAAGTCGGATTGTCTCCAACATTTATTATAGCCGGAAGCGGCTTATGCCTGCTTCCGGCAATTTCGACGGTACCCAGATAAACTCCGTCCTTCGGAGCCACAAAGATTTCACAAATATCTATGTTGGCTGTAGGAAATCCCAGCTGTTTCCCGCGACCTGCTCCTTTTACAACGATTCCCTGTACCTGCGGATCCCTTCCCAATAAATTTTTTATTTTACTTATCTCGCCCTGAGAATAATGTTTCCTTATATTCGTGCTTGAAACTATCTCATTTTTTATTTTAAGAAGAGGTACCACATTTATCTTTATGCCATACGGCTTAAAAAAACTTTTTAAGAACAGTACGTCCCCTTTTGCTTTAAAACCAAAATTAAACCTGCTTCCTACAAAAATCTCTTTTATATGGAACCTGCCTATAAGTATGTCCCTGCAAAACTTATCGGGTTCCATTGTTAAAAAATTGGAATCGAAATTTGCTGTCACAATATAGTCAACACCCAGTCCTCTTAAAATCTTTATTTTTTCTTCATAGGGAATTATAAGTTTTTTGAACATCTCGCTTTTTATTACATTTAGAGGGGGCTTATTAAAGGTCAAAACCATACTGACACCATTTATCTTTTTTGCTTCTTTAATACAGGATTCCAGTATCTTCCTGTGCCCCAGGTGCACTCCATCAAAAAAACCTATTACTGCAACAGCATTTTTATCCTTGAAATAATTATTATCTATTCTTTTTAATTCCAGCAATTCTGCCATTTGACTTACTTTTTAAAAAATATCAAATTTTATAGATTTTATTACACTAACCAAAAATCACAATACTTTTAGTTAAATTTATTTTCTTATCTTTGATACAGGAAATATTTATCCCGCTTAAAATCTCGTGTATTGCTATTATATTTTCCTTGCTATCTTTTATTTTTATTAAAATTCTTTTCCCGGTAAGATTTATTCCCCCGGTTTTTACTGACATTATCATTTCGCCGCAGATACGACGGCCGTTGATTATCTGATTTTTATACCCGTCTTTTATGTAAAGATCCGGACTGCTTTCCAGTAATCTTTCGACAGATATCATATACGGAACGGTTAATAAATTACTTTTTTTAAAATCACTTTTTAAAAACTGCTCGACGTCAACGCTGTCTTTTAATTTAATATTTCCGATTTTTACTCTTTTTAGTCCCTTTACTGAAGCGCCGCACCCCAGCCTGTCCCCGATCTCATGAGCCAGAGATCTGATATACGTGCCGGAACTGCAATTTATTTTTATGATAAGCAAATCTTCATCCAGAGAGACCAGTTCCAGATCATGAATATTTACAATTCTGGGTTTTAAATCTATTTTCCATCCTTTCCTTGCAAATTTATATGAAGGTTTGCCTTTATATTTTATCGAGGAAAACACAGGTGGTTTCTGTTCGATCTTACCAGTAAATTCATCAAGGATCCCGGATATTTCTGCGGTACTAATATCCCCGACTTTCCTTACATCCAGTACCCTGCCATCAAGATCCCATGTATCAGTTTCCACACCTAATTTTATCTCAGCAATATATTCTTTGCTTAAAGTTAAAAAATAATCGAATAACCTTGTGGCTTTATTTAATAATATAATAAGCAGGCCCTCTGCGATAGGATCCAGCGTACCGGCATGACCGATTTTTTTTAAAAAAAAACTCTTTTTATATTTCTTATAACGTCATAAGAAGTTGTATCCGGTAATTTGTTAATTAATGCTATACCGTTAAAATCTTCCAGTATATCGGATTTAGAAATCGCACCACTCATAATTTTATATTATCTTCTACTGCTTTCTTTAAATTGTTAATAACGGTTCTCAAGCTCCCATTATCTGAATAAGCAGACGCCATTTGGTGACCGCCACCGTTGAAACTGCTGGCAATCCTGAGTAAGTCAATATTCTTATCCGATGTACGAAGGCTGACCTTGAAACATCTTCCAGTGGTCTCCTTTATAAGAGCTGCAATTTTCACCTTCCCGGCACTCCGGAGAAGATCGATCGCACCATCCTGAGCAGAGAACGGCAGGTCCAAATTTTTAAAATCTTTCTCCAGAATATATGAATATATCAGCCCATAAGAATCTACATATTTAATTCTTTGAAGGATAAGCTGGATCAATTTAAACCTTCCAAGGGGTTCATTTTCATATATATGCTTATTAATCCATGAAGGATCTATATTAAACTTCAGCAGTTCACTTACCATTTTATGGACGGCATAATTGGTATTGCTGTATTGAAATTTTCCCGTATCGGTAAGTATTCCTACATAGATCCCCAGAGCTATTTCATGATTTAAAAGCTTCGGGTAATGTTTTTGTATTAATTCAAATAAGATCTCGGCTGTCGCTGATTTTCCGGTATCTACGATATTCAAATCACCAAAATTACTGTTATTTTTATGGTGGTCCATATTTATTATATATTTAGTATTGGATTTAAGGACCTCAAAATCCAGATTCATCCTGAATTCATCTGCGCAATCAAGGCAGAAACAGATATATCCTTTGCCGAAGTCCTTTATTTCCTTTAAATCTCTACTGATTTTATCCAAATAAGGAAGAAACTTATATTGATAAGGAAGGTCACTGCTGCAAATCGCGGCAGTATTCTTTTTTAATAGAGATAGCAATTGATATAAGGCTACCTGTGAGCCTAGAGAATCTCCATCCGGGTAAGCATGGGTGATGATTAAAAAATTATCATTTTCATCAATTATTTCCGATATCTGTTTATATAATTTATTTATATCCAATCAGACTACCTTTCCGGTATTATTTATCTTTATCCAGAGAATCCAGTATTTCTGATATTCTCATCCCATTATCGATGGATCTATCATATATAAATCTTATGACCGGCATATTTCTTAACTTTAATCTTTGCTGCAGATTTTTTTTTAAAAAGCCGCCGCAATTCTTTAGACCCTCTAAACTTTTTTTTATTTCATATTCTTCGCCCATAATGCTTACAAAGACATCCAGCCATTTTTGATCAACGGATAATTTAGTGTCGGTCACTGTTAAGAATCCTATTCGGGGATCTTTGACTTTGGTATTGATAAGAAAACTTATTTCTCTTTTCAGATCTATCTCGGCTTTTCTTGTCCTATCCACTTAAATCACCAGCGCTGCTAAAAAATTATTTCTCTTCGTAAAACCCCAGTATGTCGCCCTTTTTTAGATCCTGAAAACCTTCCAGTCTTATTCCGCATTCATATCCTGCAGAGACTTTTTTGATATCTTCTTTGAAGCGATGGAGAGTTGTAACTCTACCCTCATGGATCATTTCCCCTTCTCTTGTTACATTAACCAGGTTGCCTCTTTCGACTTCCCCCTCAAGAATATAAGAGCCGGCTATTATCCCTATTTTAGGGAGTTTGAATATTTCCCTGACTTCGGCTTTACCCTTATCGATCCTTTTTATTTCCGGTTCCAGTAATCCTTTAAAAGCAAGGGTAATATCATCGATCAGTTTATAGATAATATCATATGTCCTGACTTCTACATTTTCCTTTTTTTGTAATGCTTCCGCTTTCTGCGTGGGAACAACCTCAAATCCCACCACAATTGCATCCGAGGCCGCAGCCAACAGGATATCGCTATCGGTTATTGCTCCAATGGCCTTGTGTATTATATCAATCTTTATTGTTTCTTCTATTATATTATTAAGTGACCTCTCTACTGCATCAAGTGAACCTTCCGAATCTGCCCTAAGAATTATTTTTAATTTTTTTATCTCCATTTCTTTTGATAATTCGGATAATCTTTCCAGAGTCAACGGTTTTCTGGATTCCTCGTTTTTAAATATTTTTCTCTTATAATCTTTCGTATTTAAAAGTTCTTTGGCCACCTTCTCGTTTTTAACCACAAATAATTTATCTCCTGCTTTTGGTACAAAAGAAAAACCGGTGATCTCGACCGGCTGTGATAGTACCGCTTCCTTCAGGGTGTTAAGATTTTCATCCCTTATCAATCTTATTTTTCCAAATGAATAGCCGGTAATAAAAGAATCCCCTATTTTTAATTTTCCTCTCTTTACTATGACCGTACCTACGGGTCCCAGATTTCTGTCCAGTCTTGACTCGATAATTATTCCGGTACCGTCGGAATTCGGATTACCTTTTATTTCATTCAAATCGGCTACTAGAAGGATCATTTCAAGAAATTCGTCCAGATTGATCTTTTTTTTGGCAGAAATTTCTATGCAGACAGTATCTCCTCCCCACTCTTCAGGAACCAGATTATATTCGGTAAGGCTTTTTTTTACTTTTTCGACATTTGCATTTGGCAGGTCTATCTTATTGATAGCTATTATTATAGAAACTCCGGCTTCCTTGGCATTATTTATTGCTTCAACTGTCTGGGGCATAATACCGTCATCGGCAGCAATAACGATTACCGCAATATCAGTGACTCTGGCTCCTCTGATCCTCATTGCCGTAAATGCTTCATGCCCGGGCGTGTCTATGAAAGTGATTTTTTTGTCCTTATAGATAACCTGATAGGCACCTATGCGCTGGGTTATACCGCCTTCTTCGCTTATTGCAACTTTAGTTTTCCTTATCACATCAAGCAGTGTTGTCTTTCCGTGATCCACATGGCCCATTATAGTCACGATCGGTGGTCTTGGTACGAGATCCTCTACGGAATCTTTATAAACCTCATCCAGTTTTTCTTCAAAACCAACAATATGATATTTAAAGTTATACTCCTGGGAAAGATATTCTACGAAATCTTTGGTTAAAGACTGATTTATATTGATGGCCTCACCCATATCAAATAAAAGTTTTATTATTTGATTCGATGGGACATTTATCTTCTCGGATAATTTTTTTATGGTTATCCCTTCGGAAATTTCAACTACTTTTTTTATTTCAGGTTTCTTTAATTTCTCCGGTTTTGTTTGTTCAACTATTGAAATTTCCTCGCCTTCAGCCTTTTTTACCTGGATGACTTTTTTCTTTTGGATTGATTTGGTCCTGAATCTGCCTTCCTTTTCCTCTTTATCCAGTTCCCTGTCGAGTACACTGCGGATACTTGATTTTTTTTCTTTTTCCCAATCTGTTACCGGTTTCCCTATTGTCTTTATTTCCCTTTCAGCGGCGGGCTTTTCGCCGGTCCTGATAACGTCTTTTTTCTTTGCTGTTACTTTGACTGTACTTTTTCGGACAGGTTTGGATCCGGCTTTATTTTTGGTCCTGGCCGCAGATTTTTCCGGGAGTTCTTTATTTGTTTTTATCTTTTTGACTTCCGGCTTCTTTTTCTCTGCAATACGTCTTTTGCTTTCAGTTTGCTTCTCTGCCGCCGGTCCGGTTTTTTTCTTTTTTTCCAGCTCGTTCTTCTTTAAATCTTTGGACCCGGACGAATCCTTCTTTGTAATTTTACTTTTCTCTTTTTTTATATTCATAAATCCTTTGAATTATACACTATTTATGTTATTTGTTGGTTTCGGTATCGTCTTCTTTGCTTTTTAATCTTTCTTTTCTTGCTTCATCCAATTCTTCTTCGAATTGTTTTTCATTTTTTATATCTATTTTCCAGCCAGTTAATTTGGCGGCCAGTCTTGCATTCTGGCCTTCTCTGCCTATTGCCAGAGAAAGCTGGTCATTTGATACTATAATCAATGCAAACTTCTTTTCTTCATCTGTCAGAACTTTTATAATTTTTGCCGGACTAAGAGAATTTTTAATAAAGGTAACAATGTCATCACTATATTCAATAATATCTATTTTCTCTCCTCCTAATTCATCGACTATCATCTTGACCCTCGAACCCTTGGGACCTACACAGGCGCCAACCGGATCTACATTTCTTTCGTTCGAACTGACTGCAATTTTAGTTCTAAAACCTGCTTCTCTTGCAATGCTCCTTATCTCTACGATACCCTCGTAAATTTCCGGTACCTCTAACTCGAATAGTTTTCTGATCAAGCCGGTATGTGTCCTGGATACTATCACCTGGGGGCCTTTTGTTGTTTTTCTTACATCAGAAATATATACTTTTATTCTTTCGCCGTGTTTGTATCTCTCCCGCGGAACCTGTTCGTATGGAGGAAGTAATGCTTCAACTTTACCCAGATCCACCAGAGTAAATCTTGCATCGCTTTGCTGGACAATGCCTGTTACCATATCTCCTGCCCTGTCTTTGAATTCGTCATACATTATCTCGCGTTCGGCTTCCTTTATCCTCTGCCTTATTACTTGCTTGGCAGTTTGCGCCGCTATTCTCCCGAAATTATCCGGCGTGACCTCTACTTCATTTCTTTTGCCGTTATCTTTGGGTGCATCATCTGTGCTTTCCCCTTCATCCAAAATTTTAAACACTTTTATTTCGCCGGTCTTTTCGTCGACATCCACACGGCATTCATATTCCACCTGATAATTTTTTTTATAAGCTGAAACAAAGGCAATTTTAAGGCCTTCTATCAGTGTATCCATCTTTATGCCCTTTTCTTTTTCTAATTCTATTAATGCCTCTATCAATTTTTTATTCAACTTGACTCACCTGCTTTTTGACAAAATTTAAACTAAAAAAAAGTGGGACTAGCCCACTAATTTCAAAAACTATTCACGTTAAAATTCTTTAAAAGTATATCATAAAATAAAAAAAATTCAATTGCTAAAAAGTCCTCAATAATTCCTTTAAACCTGTATATCTCTTCTCGACTATGTTCCTGTTCACCGCCATTCCTATTGCTTTTTTACTTCCGACCATTATTACAAGTTCTCTTGCTCTGGTTATTGCCGTGTACAGCAAGTTCCTCTGCAGCAGCATATAATGGGAAGTCAAAATTGGAATCACCACGCATTTGAATTCGGAACCCTGGGATTTATGAATGGTTATGGCATAAGAAAGGCTTATTTCATCCAGCTCGAAAAAACCATAGTTAACCGTCCTGCCATCATAATCTATGCCTATTTCTTCCGCTTCCATATCTATGCCGTTTATGAATCCTATATCCCCATTATAGATATCTTTTTCATAATTATTTTTTAGCTGTATTACTTTATCATTTAATCTATACTGCGCGGATCCTTTTTGGACCTTCTTACCTGTAGGATTCAAAACATCCTGAAGTCTGGAATTTAGATTATTTACCCCAACAATTCCTTTATTCGTCGGAACCAGGACTTGAATTTCACGCAGCGGATCATAGTTGAAACTCTCAGGAATTTTTTTTGTAAGCAGGTTTAATATAAGACTTACTGCTTCTTCAGGTGTATCCTTCTCGATAAAAAAGAAATCATTATTTTTTGGTTTACCGATATATGGAAACTGGCCGTCCCGGACTTTGTGTGCATTATGTATTATTAGGCTTTCGCTTTCCTGCCTGTATATTTTTTTAAGTTCAATTACCGGAATCACACCCGATCCGATCAAGTCGCTCAGTACATTTCCCGGACCGACCGCGGGCAGCTGGTCGATGTCTCCGACAAAGATAATGCCTGTCCCGGGCTTTATTGCTGAGAGTAAATTTTTCATCAACATTATATCCAGCATTGAAGCTTCATCGATTATCATCATCTCTGCATCAAGGGGATTGCTTTCGTTCTTTAAAAATTTATTAAGTTTTGGATTATAATTCAACAATCTGTGTATTGTTTTGGCTTCCCTTCCTGTTGTCTCACATAGTCTTTTTGAGGCTCTTCCCGTTGGTGCGCCTAAAAGAACTTTTTTATTTTCTTTTTCAAAAATCTTTATTATTAAATTCAGTATGGTACTTTTTCCCGTACCTGGACTTCCGGTTATAACCAGCATTTTCTCCGATACTGCCCTTTCAATTGCTTTTATCTGGATGTAATCAAGTATTATTTTTTCTTCAGCAGCAAGATCGTTTATAAGCCGGCTGATATTGTCCTTTCTTGCTTCTGCTGAAGTATCTGCCCGGCTATTTTCTAAAATAGCAAGGATTTTTTTACCCACATATTTTTCGGCATTGTAAATACCTGAAAGATAGATCCTGTTCGTGTCATCTCTTACAATATTTACCCTTTTCTCCTTTTCAAGTTCGCTTAAAGCATTATTGACCTTTCCAATCTCTGCCTCGAGGAATCCTTCCGCTATTTCCAAAAATTCTTCATATGGCAAATAACAATGCCCTTCATTTTCTGCCTCTCTTAATAAATAAATCAGTCCTGCCTTTATCCTGAAAAGTGAGTCTTTTTCAATGCCTGTCATCATTGCAATTTTATCGGCGGTTTTAAAACCTATCCCAAATATATCCTCGGAAAGCCTGTAGGGATTTGTCTTTATTATATTTATGGAATTATCTCCGTAATTATTATAGATTTTTAGGGCATAAGTGCTGCTTATACCATAGGATTGCAGGAAGATCATGACCTCTCTTATATTCTTATGCATCACCCAGGATTTTATGATCAAATTTATTCTTTTCCTGCCGATACCTTCTATCTCATTTAGCTTTTTTGGGTCCTCATCAAGTATTTTTAATGTTTCAAGCTTGAAATGAGAGACAATCCTTTCTGCCATTACGGGACCTATGCCTTTTATCAAACCGGAACCAAGATAATTCTTGATGCCGGTAACAGTTGCCGGTTCGGATGTCCTGACGGTGGCGATTTCAAACTGCTGACCATAGTTTTTGTTTTGGACCCATCTCCCGGTTATTTCCAGTTCTTCGCCGCAGCGAAGTTCAAAGGTATTTCCCACAATGGTAACAGTCTTAGAATCATCCAGCCTTACTTTACCAACCATAAAGCCGGATTCGGAATTTTTATATATGATTTTTTCTAAGATTCCCTCAATTTTGATTTCCTGATTATTCATTTAGAGATTATTTAAGGTTATTCGCAGTAGTTAATTTTTTTATAAATCCGGGAATCGAATCCAGGGATAGTTCCGTCTTCTTGCCATCTTTTCTGTATTCGACATCGATTAACTTATTATCCAGAAATTTTCTTCCCAGAATAAATCTTATAGGTATGCCTATAAGATCGGAATCTTTGAATTTTATTCCTGCATTTACTTCTCTATCGTCATAAAGGACCTCGACATCCAGCCCGGTCAGGGTACGGTATACAAGATCCCCTGCCTTTGAGAATTCCTCGTTTTTACCGGTAGTAACAATAAGATTTACTGTAAAAGGAGCTATTGAAGCGGGCCATATTATCCCCTTACTGTCATGCATCTGTTCTATCGCTGCCGCCAGCATTCTGGTGATCCCTATACCGTAACAGCCCATTATCAAAGGTTTTTGTTTTCCATCTACATCCACAAACCTTGCATCAAGACTATCGCTGTATTTGCTGCCCAGTTTAAAAATATGTCCTATCTCGATTCCTTTTTCTGCTTTAAGTTTTTTCCCGCAATTAATACAGCTGCCACTGTCCTTTCCGGGCGACTGTTCTGACATTTCGAAATTTGCAGAATATCCGCACCCGGGACAAAAAACCAGTTTATCTTCACCATTTTCAGCAAGTATTATGAATTCATGAGACGAGCTTCCTCCAATCAGACCGGTATCTGCCTCCACCACCCTGTACTGGAGATCAATTCTTTCCAGTATCCTGCAGTATGCGTCATACATCTTTTTATAAATGGCATCGAGGTCGGCATCATTTGAGCAAAAACTATAAGAATCCTTCATTATAAATTCCCTTGCTCTCAGCAGTCCGTATCTCGGCCTTATTTCATCCCTGAACTTGACCTGTATTTGATAAAGATTGACGGGCAGGTCTTTATACGATTTCAAATCCACGCATGCAAGGTATGTAATCAGCTCCTCGTGCGTCGGGCCCAGACAGAAATCCCTTTTGTTCCTGTCCTTCAACCTGAACATCTCCGGACCATATTCTTTCCATCTCCCCGATTTTTCCCATAAATCCGAAGGCTGCAGAACCGGTAAAAAAAGTTCGACGGCACCTGCATCATTCATTTCCTGCCTGACTATTTCTTCAATCTTTCTTAATACCCTGAGCCCCAGAGGCAAGAAAGAATAAATGCCGGATGCGATTTTCCTTATAAGTCCGGCCCTCAACGCCAGAGCATGGCTCGATATCTCTGCTTCACTTGGTTCTTCTTTAAGAGTAGGAATAAAAAATTCAGAAAATTTCAATTTACGCTCCCTTTTATTTATTTAAATTAATCTTTTTAAGCTTTTTTTAAACTCATCCACCGCGATCTTTTTGTCCACTCTTTTTACTATCCTCCCCTTTAAAAAGACAGCAGCTTTTTCTTTTCCGAAAGCTATTCCGATATCAGCTTCTTTTGCTTCTCCGGGACCGTTTACTATGCAGCCCATCACTGCCAGTTTCAGATTCTTTTTAATGCCTCCGGTCAATTTTTCAATCTCATATACAATTTGCCGGAAACCTTCCGCGGTCCTTCCGCAGGTTGGACAGGAGATAATATCCACTCCGACTTTTCTTAAGTCCAGGCTGTTAAGAATTATGTAAGAAGCTTCTACCTCCTCAGTTGGATTTCCTGTAAGTGAGACCCTTATGGTGTCTCCTATTCCCCTGGATAATAAAATGCCAATACCCACTGACGACTTTATACTGCCCCTGAACGGAGGGCCGGCTTCGGTTATACCCAGATGCAGCGGGTAATCGATCTTATCCGAAATAGCTTCATATACATTTATGGTATCCATGACTGACGATGCTTTGGCTGATACCTTAAAATTAAAAAATTTTAATTTCTCTAAAAGTCTAACACTTTCAAATGTGCTTTCAACCATTGAATCGACTATGCTGCCATTATTTTTTTTAAGTATTTTCTTATCTATTGAACCTGAATTTATGCCTATCCTTATCGCGACTTTTTTCCTTTTGGCTTTTTTTATAATTTCTGCGACCCTGCTTTGCCCTCCTATATTACCCGGATTTATTCTTATACCGTCGACTCCTATATCCATACATTCCAGGGCTAGATTGTAATCAAATTGAATATCTGCTACTACCGGAACCGTAAAAATTCCTTCTTTAATAAATTTCTTGAGATGGCTGACGGATTTCTCTTCCGGAACCGCCACCCTTATGAGTTCGCATGCGCAGCCTATAAGTTCTTTTACTTCTGCCCGAAAATCATCGGGATTCTCAAGTTTGGTTTTTGTCATGGACTGGACCACAATAGGATTATCGCCGCCTATTTTTAATTTTCCTATATCTATGACCCTTGTTTTTTTTCTTATTATCTGCATTTTAATGAGTTATTTATTCAAATAATATTTTACGGTACGTTACAGTACGTTACATATTCCTGATATCAAAAGGATTTATTATATCAAAGACCAGACCGATCAGCAGAAGGGAAACAAGAATAGCTATGCCTGCAAAGTTTAGTATTTCCAGAACCTTTCCGGGAACAGGTTTTTTTCTTATGGCCTCTATTATAATAAGTATGATATTGCCTCCATCAAGAGGGAAAATAGGGATAAGGTTTCCAAAACCCATCAAGAGAGAAACAAATGCAATAAAAAAAATAAAATTCTGCATTCCCATGGATACAGACTGTTGGAATATGCTTACTAATCCGACTGGTGAAACCGGCCTGGCTTCACTCAAGGGTATTTTGCCCGAAAACAGCATTCCAAATAACTTTACATAAGTAACACTTACATCCCATGTCAACCTGAAGCTTTCCTTCACGATTTCAAAAAATCCCAGTTTCTCCTTAATGTATCGGGGGCTTATTCCCAAAAAACCCTGACCTTCGACTTCATCAAGTCTGACTTTAATCTCAATGTCCTCTCCATCACGTATAAGTTTGTAAGTGACTTCCTCCGCAGGATATTGTTTTGTCAGATTAGAAAAATCATCCCATGTCTCGATTTTTTGTCCGTTTAAAGCAATTACTTCATCACCCACTTTAAAACCTCCGGTCTCGGCAGGAGATTCGGGCTGGATGAAATCAATTGCCGAAGTGGGAGCCAGTATTCCCATGCTTAGATAAATTCCTATCAGTATTACTGCAAAAATCGCATTAAAGCCCACGCCGCCAATCAATACCAGCAGCTTTTTATAAAAGGGCTTACTGTGAAAAGACTTATCTTTTAAATCGGGCGGTACGGATTCATTTCTATCCATACCAAGCAGTTTGTTATAACCTCCGAATGGTATGGCACTTATGCCATAAGCAGTGCCTCTTCTGTCTTTGAGTTTAAAAAGCTTGGGGCCAAAACCAATAAAAAATTCCTCTACATGTATTCCGCTTAACCTTGCCATTGCAAAGTGGCCAAATTCATGGACAAGTACTATAAGAGACAATCCGATTATTGCCAGAATATACTGAAGAATGGTAATAAAAACTTGCATCCGGAATCACACCCTGCCAAATCTTCTGTTTCTCCGCTGATAATAATAAATAGCCTTTAAAAAGTCTTTTCTCTTGAAATCCGGCCATAGAGTTTTTACAAAGTAAAATTCCGAATATGCGATTTGCCACAACAGGAAGTTGCTCACCCTGTATTCTCCGCTGGTTCTTATTAAAAAATCGGGATCCGGACAACCTTTTGTAAATAAATAATCCGAAAAATTTTTTTCATTTAGCTTTTCTAAATCAATATCATTCCTGCCTGCTGCCTTGCATATCTTCTTGATTGCATCTATGATTTCCTGCCTGGACCCGTAATTGAAAGCAATATTAAAGTAAAGATTGGTGTTGTCTCTGGTCTTTTTCTCTGCATTTTCAAAAGCTTTTAGTATTTCAGAAGGTACTTCTTTTCTTTCGCCAATGAGTCTTACTCTTACTCCGTTTTTATCCAGACTTCCCAGTTCCTCGTTTAAAGATACCAAAAAAAGATTTAAAAGAAAATTTACCTCGTCCTCCGGCCTTTGCCAGTTCTCACTTGAAAATGAATATACGGTCAGGAATTTTATCCCCAGTTCTATGCTTATGGTTATGATATCCCTCAGTGCTTCCACTCCGGCTTTATGACCGGCAGACCGCGGCAACCTTCTTTTTGCGGCCCACCTGCCATTTCCATCCATGATTATAGCTACATGTTCCGGTATATCATTTTTTTTTAGTTCTTTGATTGTCGGAATCATTATAGAAGAGAAATCAGGGGAAAATAAACTCAAAATACTTCCTACCTACACTTCCATAATTTCTTTTTCTTTCTGAGCCAATGAATCATTTATTTTTACTATAAACTCATCGGTTATCTTCTGAACTTCTTCCTCGGAAGCTATCAGATCATCTTCAGTTATTTTACTTTCACTTTCCAGCTTTTTGAATTCATCATTAATCTCTCTTCTGATATTTCTGATAGCAATCCTTCCGTCTTCTGCGATCTTTTTTACCAGTTTTACCAGCTCTCTTCTTCTTTCCTCATTCAGAGGCGGGATATTCAGACGAATGACCTTTCCGTCATTTGATGGATTGATCCCCAGATCGGATTTGGATATCTGGGTTTCGATTTCTCTTAAAAACTTCGGCTCGTAAGGAGAAATCAGAATGACTCTTGGTTCGGGTATACTCATATTGGATATATGCTTTAATAAAGTCTTGGTGCCATAGTAATCGATATAAATATTGTCGAGCAGCGACACAGACGCTCTCCCCGTTCTGATAGTATTGAATTCATGCTGGGTTCTTTCCAGAGACTGCCCCATTCTTTTTTTTGCATCAATCAATAATGCATCTTTCATTTCTTACTCCTTTGTAACCAGAGTGCCAATTTTCTTACCCATTATGACTCCTTTTATATTACCTGGTTTTGTAATATCGAAGACCACTATAGGTAAATTATTTTCCATACATAAAGATGTGGCTGTGGAATCCAGAATTTTAAGGTTTTTTTGTAATACATCCAGAAAAGAGAGTGCGGTGAATTTTTTTGCATCTTTGAACTTCAGAGGATCCCTGTCATACACACCGTCTACTTTTGTAGCTTTAAAAATTATTTCCGCTTCTATTTCCAGTGCCCTTAATGCAGCAGCGGTATCGGTTGTAAAATAAGGATTACCGGTTCCGCCGGCGAATATTACGACTCTTTTTTTCTCAAGGTGCCTTACCGCTTTTCTTCTGATAAAAGGTTCGGCAATTTCCTGCATTGATATCGCAGTCTGAACCCTGGTGATTATTCCCATTCTTTCCAATGCATTTTGCAGCCCCAGAGCATTCATAATAGTGGCGAGCATTCCGATATAATCGGCAGTAGTCCTATCCATGCCATTTACACTGGCAGATACGCCTCTCCAGAAATTTCCTCCGCCAATAACTACAGCGACCTCGACCCCCAGCTCTACTACTTCTTTGATCTGGTTGGATATATTACTGGTAACCCTGGGGTCTATTCCGTAATCCAGATCACCCAGTAGCGCTTCCCCGCTTATCTTGAGTAGAACCCTGCTGTATTTTAATTTTTCCATATTTTTTATTTATTGCCTTCCGGGTAAAAAATATAAAAAGATGTTTTTATTTCTCTTCGCCAAGAACGTATCTTGCAAATCTTTTGATTACTATATTTTCGCCTATTTTGGCTATGTTTTGCTTTACCAGGTCCCCTATTTTTATATCGTTGTCTTTTACAAAGGGCTGCTCCAGAAGACAGTTTTCCTCGTAATATTTTTTAAGTTTACCTTCAGCTATTTTATCAACGATCTTCTCTGGTTTTCCTTCATTTAAAGCTTGCTTCCTGTAAAGTTCTTTCTCTTTTTCAACTACATCGCCAGGTACGTCTTCCATGGAAACATACAAAGGTGCTGCTGCTGCAATATGCAGCGCAATATCATGCACCAGATTTTTGAACATCTCGTTTAAGGCTACAAAATCTGTTTCGCAATTGACTTCGACCATTACCCCTACTTTGGATCCCAGATGTATGTAGCAGTCTATCAGACCTTCCTTTGTAGCTCTCAAAGCTTTTTTAGAAGCCTGTGCAAGTCCTCTTTCATTTAATAACTCTTCCGCTTTTTTTATATCTCCTTTACTTTCAACCAGAGCGGTCTTGCAATTCATCATTCCGGCATTGCTTTTTTTCCGTAATTCTTTGACCAATTCTGCTTTTATTTCCATTGCTCCTCCATATAATCTCTAAATCTCTAAATCTCTAAACCCATACGTCATTTTCGGGTGAATCTTCCAAATTATCTTCTGATTTTTCCTTCTCCAACTCTTCTGCTTCTTCTGCTTCCGGGCTTTCATCAAGCTTGATCTTCTCTTCCTTGCCTTTTTTTATAGCTTCGCTTATCACACCGGTTATCAGACTGCAAGAACGAATGGCATCATCATTGCCGGGGATAATAAAATCGATAAGATCCGGATCACAATTTGTATCCGTTATTGCCACTATGGGTATTCCCAATTTTCTTGCTTCTTTTATTGCTATTATTTCTTTGCTGGGATCAATGGCATAAAGTACGTCGGGAAGTTTTTTCATGTTTCTTATGCCCCCTATGTTGAGTAGAAGCTTTTCATATTCTTTTCTTATTCCCAGGACTTCCTTCTTGGGTAGCTTTTCAAATATCCCAGATTTTTCCATATTTTCTATTTCGTCGAGTCTTTTTGTCCTCTTGGTTATAGTTTCGAAATTGGTAAGCGTGCCTCCAAGCCATCTGTTCTTGACATACGGCATTCCGCATTCCTTTGCATAAGATTCAATTATGTCCTGGATCTGCTTTTTGGTGCCTACAAACAATACGATTCCATCCTCGCTGGAAACTTTTTTTACATATTCATAGGCTTCAATCAGCAGCTTTTGTGTCTTCTGGAGATCGATTATATATATACCGTTTTTATCTGTATATATAAATTTTTTCATCTTGGGATTCCATTTCTTGGTCTGATGGCCAAAATGGACACCCACCTCCAGAAGCTGCTTCATAGTTACGATACTCAAAGTAATACCTCCTATTTTTATGGTTTTTCCTCCACCACTTTAACCGCCGTATTTATTCACCATAATACTGCAAGTGGTGTGTGTGATTTCAACGTTCAAGTCTAGCATAATACCTATATTTCATCAAATAATCAATAACAAATTGACATATCGCAAAAGTAGAAATACTGCTTTCTATTTTTATTTTATTTCTGCTCTGGGGTGAAATTTTTTATAGTCTTTTTTTAACTTCTTAACATTCAAATGTGAATATATTTGCGTGGTCGATATGCTTTCATGGCCAAGAAGTTCCTGTATCTCTCTTATGCCCGCCCCTTCCTGAAGCAGATGGGTAGCAAAACTGTGCCTGATGCTGTGGGGGGTAATATTCTTGTCAATAAGTGCTTTTTTTACATATTTTTTGACTATGGTCCTCATACTGCGTGACGATAACCTTTTCCCGAATCTATTTAAAAATAAATGTTTATCATTTACATATTTATCCTTCCCCCCGGAAACCAACCTGCTCCTTATTCCAAGATACTTTTTCAGCCAGAATGCTGCCGTCTGATTGAGGTAGACCATTCTCTGCTTTCTGCCCTTGCCGGTCACCATCAATTCGCTACCCCCAAGATCAATATCCCCGATTTTTAAACCTTCCGCTTCGCTTACCCTGGCACCGGTAGAATAAAGCAGTTCGAGTATGGCCCTGTCCCTGATCTCAAAATCGTTTTGCGGTTCAAAACTGTCAAATAATCTTTCAACTTCGTTCTCGGACATAAATGAGTAGAACCGGTGGCGTTTTCTGGGGACATTTATGGATTCAGTAAGCTGAAAATCTATATAATCATTTCTCTCAAGAAACCTGAAGAAGTTCACAAGAGAAGAATACTTTCTAATAATGGTCCTATTTGAATAGTGGAAATTGTCGATGTATTTCAAGAAATCTCTGAATATATCTAAATTCAATCCGGCAGTTTCAGTAATTTTTTTGCTTTTTAGGAAGTTTAAAAATTGTATGATATCTTTTCGATAGGAGTTTATGGAATTAAGAGATAAATTTTTTTCATACTTCAGATATTTTATATATAATTCAAGTAAATTAAATAAACTCATGCCTATGTATAATCACTTTCGATATCCTTCATCTTTCTTTTAACTATCTTCCTTATTTCCTTTGCCTTATCTACTGCCAGAGACCCCTGGCCTTTTTCTTCTTTTAACGGATCGTAGCCTTCGGTTTTTACAGTACTTAAAAATGCTTTCAACTGGCCTATCATGTCAATAATTAAACATCTTATTTTATCCGACCTGTAATCGACTTTTAAATTTTCTTTCGATAAGTTTTCCAGCATGCCGGTAAATTTATAATCTACTTCTTTAAAGATACCGCTTACTTTTCGAGCATCGAGCCTCTTATTGGAATTTACTCCGTCCAGGATCTTTTTTAGGTCCGTTGCAATGATAATGTCATAATCATATAATGCATGTCCCAGAGGGCTTTTTGGTTTTTCGATTTTTTTCTTTCTAAATAGTGCCATTTTGTCTTATTCTCCGTCTTTTCCGATTAATAAATATATTATTATTTATTCTAATACAAAATCTAAAATAATCTACTATATTTGTTAAAACTATCTTCCCTGATGAGTTGCTTTATCTCAAGAGAGGCAAGTATGCCAAGGACTTCCCTGACTTCCATTTTTGAGTATCTTACTATTTCTTCCACACTCTTTGACCTGAATCCAATAAATTCATATATCCTGGCCTCGTTACCCCGGACGCCGGTATCCCGCCTGCCCTGTGCCTTCATATTGTCCGTAAGATTATAATCGCTGCGCAGTTTTAAATTCTCCTCGCGATACTCCGAAAATTCTTCAAGTATATCGTCGATTCTCTCCGCCAGCTTGGCGCCGCTTTTAATCAATTTATGGCAACCTCTGCTTGCCGGACTAAAAATGTTGCCGGGAACAGCGAAAACTTCCCTGTTCTGTTTCAGCGCCATTTCACATGTTATAACTGCACCGCTTTTTTCTCCTGCTTCTATCACTATTACTCCCCTGCAAAGTCCACTGATTATTCTGTTCCTTACAGGAAAATTACTTTTTAGCGGAGGGGTTGCCGGAAAAAATTCTGTTATTATGCTGCCGTTTAAAATTATTTCCTCATACAGAAGTTTATTTTCCGGTGGATAAACGATATCTATTCCGCAGCCCAGGACACCTATTGTCCCTCCTTTTCCCTCAAACGCCGCTTTATGCGCATAACTGTCGATTCCCAACGCCAGACCGCTTACGACTGTTATTCCTATTTCCGATAGATTTCTGCTGATATACCCGGCTGCTTCCCGACCGTAAGCTGTACATTTCCTGCTGCCCACAATGGCAATGCCAAATTCCATTTCTTTTATTTTATTTCCTTTAAAGAATAAAAGCGGAGGGGGTGAATATATCTGTTTCAATATATCAGGGTAGCCGCGATCACCGATGCATAACAATTCTACTTTATTCTTAAGCACATAATCGATAACTTTAAGATATCCATATTTATCCCTTTTCTGCGTATCGGTTTCAGGATCATGATTATTTCTTTTACCTGCTTCCAGATTTAACTTCAGATTTTCATATTTTAGAAAGTGTTCAATAGTTCTATTTATGTCGCCGCTATTTTGTCTGAATATATCCATGAATTTTGCTGGTTTGATCTTCCTGTCAATAAGCATATATAATATTTTTTCTTTATTTCCGATCTTCATGGTCAAAAATTACTCCCCGGATTACAGCTATACCCAGCCCTGTAATTAATGGCTTCGATAATATGGTTTTCTTTGATGATATCGCTCTGCTCTAGATCTGCTATGGTCCTTGATACTTTTAAAATGCTTACCGTCCCCCTGGCTGTCAGATTGTATTTTCCTGAAATTGTATATATGAGGTCCCTTATTTTCTTGTCATCTCTTAACCATTCATTTATAATTTTTATCCCGGCTTCGGAATTGTAACTGATCTTTTTGCCTTTGAATCTCGCATTCTGGATATGCAGGCATTTCTCTATACGGCTCTTTATCTTATTTGAATTCTCACCCGTTTCGTTATTTATAAAACTGCTTTCCGGAAGCCTGGCAACGGTAACCCTCATATCGATTCTATCCATAACAGGTCCTGACATCTTCTTCCAGAATTTTTGTATTTCCCTCTGGCTGCAGATGCATTTTCTGCTTTCGTCTCCGAAATATCCGCAATTACAGGGATTGCTGGCCATTATCAGCATGAAATTGCAGGGAAAGCTGTAGGAAAGATGGCTTCTCGTAATGATGATTTCCTTATTTTCAAGAGGCTGCCTCAGGTCCTCTATAAAATTTTTAGGAAACTGCGAGAACTCATCCAGAAATAGCAGTCCCTTATGGGCAAGACTTATTTCACCGGGCCCTGGGTTGGCTCCCCCTCCGATAAGCCCCGCTCTGCTTATTGTGTGATGAGGGTTTCTAAACGGCCTTTCCTGAATCAGACTATTTACATACTTTTCATATAGACTGTATACTTTGGTGACCTCGATGCATTCCTCCAGATTCAGGTCCGGCATTATAGTAACCGCACGCCTCGCGAGCATTGTCTTACCGCTTCCCGGCGGTCCGATCAGCAATATATTATGTCTGCCGCTTACAGCTATCTCAAGCGCCCTCTTTGCCCTGAGCTGGCCTTTCACATCACTAAAATCAAGATCATAGGATCTGCCTCTACTGGAAACACTCTCAATTTTATCCCCGCATATGAATTTCGCTATATTTTCCCGGCAGGTAAATGCTTCTACAGCTTCAGACAGATTTTTACATGCCACTATATCCACATTGGAAATAAAAGAAGCCTGATTCGAAATTTCGAAAGGTACTAAAAAATATTTTTTACGTGTCTTGTGAGCTTCCTCTGCCATTGAAATCAGCCCCCTTACCGGATTTATCTTCCCATCAAGAGACAGCTCGCCTACAAAACAGGACTCGTCGGATATATCGCATTTGATCTGGCCGCTGGCTGCAAGAATCGCGAGAGCTATTGGCAAATCATAAAAAGAACCGTCCTTTTTTATATCTGCCGGTGATAGATTTACAATTATTTTTTTAACCGGGAAATCGAATCCGCTGTTTATTACAGCGGACCTTACTCTCTGTCTTGATTCATTTACTGCTTTTCCGGGCAGTCCCACAATTATGAACTCGGGCAGGCCCCTTGACAGGTGAACCTCTATGGATACTCTTATGGCGTTGATTCCAATCAGTGTGAAACTGTCCAATTTGAAGAACATGAAATGATTATATATACATTTATGCCTATAGTCAAATGCTTATGGAATTTATAATTAAGTAATTAACGAAGTTAAGATTAAAGACTTTTAAACCTGAAGAAAGATAGTTATTCGACAACCATCAGAATTCTCAGCAAAAGATATTATATCCAAAAGTTTATCTTTGTTGTAATCTTGGAGCCAATAATAACGCTTTTTACTTAGGGTTGGAAAAAATGATATGCCATTGTTATGTTTTTTGTTTTTTTCTC
>CAZODG010000006.1:0-26674 GCA_964578525.1 uncultured Actinomycetota bacterium | reverse complement strand
AGATAGTACCGTAAATGTCGGTGATGAAATTTTTAAATTTTCAGTAAGAGCACTGGCCTTTTCAGGAAATTTTATAAGCATGTATGCAAATTTATCCAGAAAAGCCACTTCAAATCATGGAATAATATTTTATATTAAATTTGGTTCCTACCTTGGTATAAATAAAGTAAATTTCAAAACTACTAAATTTTCCCAAAAAGCCTGGGAGGCAGATCTATTTTATAGAGGAGAAATACCAGAATATCTTTATCATAATCTTTATGAAGATGAAGTTGCAGAAGCGGAACTTTCTTTACCTGAAAGAACTTTTGAAATGATTAAAGAAGTTTCTGCATCTATTAGCGGTTATTATGAAAAATTAGATTATAGTAAATTACCTAAATCATTTATAGAAAAGAATAAAGATAACAAAAAATAATTATTAAGCAAATATATGAAAATAAATATAATTTACGAATCCCACTTTGGTAATGGTAAAAAGATAGTTGATGAGCTTGCCAAGATACTAATAAATAAAAAACAGGATGTTGAATTATTTCCTGTCAAAAATACAACGCCCGATAATCTTCGGATAGCTGATTTATATATATTCAGTTCACCTACAAGAAAGTTTACTCTTCCACCTGACATAAGTAATTTTTTGGATAATTTTAATCCCCCCACAAATAACATTAAATATGCCCTTATGACAACCTATCTGGACCCCAGAACAATAGCTTTAAAAAAGATGACAGCAAAACTGGATAAAAAAGAAATAAAAAAAGCTGCTAATGATTTTAAGGTAAGAGTTGCAGGTCTTAAGGGGCCAATAAAGGAAGATTATATTGATAGATTGGAGGTATTTGCAGAAGAGCTATTAAAAGAATCTACTAAGCTAAAATAAAAAATTTTAAATATTTTTAGCTGTTGTCCTATAATGATTGTTCTATCAAGAATTTTTGTTCAGGAGGTAAAAGGATTTGATACTAAAGGGTAAGGTAATAGTAATAACCGGCTCGTCAAGGGGCATTGGGAAATCCATAGCTAAGGCATGTATTGCCGAGGGAGCAAAAGTTGTGATAAGCTCAAGAAATCTTGAGTCAGTTAAAAAAACCTGCAAGGAATTTGATCCGGAAGGAACTTGCACCTCCGGAATTTCTGCAGATGTGTATAAAAAAGAAGACCTTCAAAAACTTTTTGAACATGCAATAGAAAAATTTAAAAGAATAGATATCTGGATAAACAATGCAGGAATTGGCGGTGGATACATGTCAATTGATGAGATGGGTTATAAAGAGATCGAGCAGATAGTAAACATAAACCTTATTGGAGTATTAAATGCATGTAAAATTATAATCCCTTATTTTATTAAAAAGGGTTCAGGAATTATATTAAATATAAGCGGAAGAGGTGGAAAGTTTGAAACTGCACCTTTTCAGGCAGTTTATGCAGCCACAAAAGCAGCAATAATTAGTGCTACTAAAAGTATGGCTGCTGAAAATAAAAAATACCCCATATCCATACATGCAATAAATCCGGGTATGGTAGATACGGATTTAATGAAAAATGTAAAATCTGGTCCAAAATCAAATTATAAACATGCAACCTTGAAATATGTCTTAAAGGCATTTGGAGTCCCAGCCGGTATTGTTGGAAAATCTGTAGCGGCAATAATTGCACAAGTACCGGGTAAAAAAACAGGCAAAGTATATTCGTTGATGAGCGGTCTTAGGATGATTAGGGGTATAATGCTGATTATGTATTATAAAATGTCAAGAAAGATATGATCTTTCAATTGCTATATTTATTAAAAAGTTTATAAGAAATATGTAAGTTCCCATGAATCAAGTGAATTGCAAAAAAAGAAATATAGTTAGGTTCAAAAAGGAATTGAACGACTTTAAGAATATAATTTGTTATACTTATTATTTATATTTATCTTATTACAACCTTAAACACATATTTTAAGCATTTTTAGTTTATAACTCGACTTATGGACTAATATCCTAAAATTTTAATAAAAGCCAAATGGTATATATCTCTCAATTGCTATTTGGCCCTCTTAGCCTTACAATATGACCTGTTTTGGTGGTGATCTTATTATGAACATGGATGAAAAAATAAGGCAGGCAATAGAGGGGACGATGATTATAAAGTCACCCAGGAAACTGCTGGCTTCGTTTGATTCCACGACTCTCCATTATTATCTGCTTACTGTTCCAATGTATCTCGATTTTGAGGGCAGAAGCCCCGAATCAGAAACGGTTATAAGGGAAGGCAGGATAACCTGGCAGAGGCCGAAGGTGATCACTCCTTCATATATGCTCCGGGTAGAGGGATTCAGCGGGGAAGCCAGAAAAGCCTTTGAAATGCTTGCTCAGGAAGACAATGATCTCGCCATAATCCTTTATGGTTTGAGGGTAAGTAAGGACTTTGAAAAAATGGATATAGTTTCCAATTCGCTGGCGATGGTGGCTATGAACATATCCGAAGATATAGATAAGAAAAAGGACCCTTACAGTGCAATCATCAAGGGGATAGACCAATTCTGGGATGTCTCCCTTTCTAAATTCATTCAGGAGATTGTAAACGAGAGTGCCTATAACTCTCAGCTTCCGGATCTTATGAGAAATAGCTCGGTCATGGTAGGAAGCGGAGGATTTCCGGTGATCACAAGGGATAATCTGGGAATCCCGGTCATAGCAAGAAATGAAATAGAGATCCTTTTTAAATTATTTGAAAAAGGAGAGATAGATCCGTTTGACCTCAAGCAGGAGCTTGACAGATGGGGCATGTTCGAACAGTACCAGGACAGATTTTTCAAATATTTTAGAAAAGGAATTGGAAGAAAGTAATTTAAGAATTACTAATTATATTTCCTCACACCAGAAGCATCTCGTCTGGTTCAAGAAGTGATATTCCTGCATCCTTTCCAACAATTTCCACCTTTATGATCTTTTTGGGTTTTTTAAGGTCTATTTTTTCCCGGTCAACCACATCGGTAAGCTTTAATATGAGTTCCTTATAATCCATCTTGTCATAGTATCTCTTTTCGATATCCATCATCCACTTTTCATCTTTTTTGATTTTGGGAACAAGCGACTTTATTGCTTTCTGCATATCGGGAACGGTTGATTTGACCCATTTGTCTATGGGAACATAGCGGTATGTCTTTCCGAAAAGATCCCTGTCCTTTTTAGATATCGCTTTTAGTTTTTTTACCAGTTCTTTTGGCTTCGAAACATCCAGAAGGAAAATGCCGTGATATTTTGATTTTAGAAACTTCGGTTTTGCCTTTATTTCCTTGAATAGATGTTCGATTCTTTCCATACTGCTTTCTGTGTGTGCCGGGTCGTAGGTTATAAGAAGCTTTACGTCCATTGGAGTCCTCCTTTCTTTAAGAGTTATTTTTTAATTATATCAACTACAAAGATTTATAAAAAGGCGAACTTATTTTATAATATCAGAAAGTTATATTTAAATTCATACTTGAAGGTACAGGAGAAAGTGAATCTGTGTTTCGCAGTCAATCGCTTGAAGACAGAGTAATAGAAGTTAGAAATGATAAAGATAGGGTAGGATGGCTCATCTCTGAGTTCAAACCATTCATTGCCAGCGTGGCTCAGAAAAGAGCGGGAAAATTCCTCGAATACGGAGTGGACGATGAGCTTTCGGTAGGCCTTTCCGCTTTCAAGGAAGCAATGGATTCATATGACAAAAAAAGAGGAAAGTTTTTAAGTTTTGCAAGGCTCGTAATAAACATGCGCCTTATCGATTATTACAGGAAACAGAGTAAAAAGGGCAAGGGTAAAAATCTGAGTCTGGATGATGACGACAGCCAGGCAGCCGGTTTGATTGATTCAAGTTCCATGGAGCAGTACAGGATCAGTGACGAGAATGAGAAGAGGATATTTGAGATAATGGAATACAGAACCGAACTGCGGAAATGGGGAATAACACTGGAGCAGCTCGCAGAAATATCTCCCCGTCAGGAGGCTCTGAGGGAGCAGTATAAAGAAGTTGCAAGAGAGATAGTCAAACACAGCTTTATGCTGAGGGAACTTATGAAAACAAAGAGATTACCCTTGAAAGAGCTGGGAGAAATCATGACGGTACACCGGAAAAAGCTGGAGCGGGGACGAATATATATAATAGCTATGGTGCTGGCTATGGTCGGGAAACTTAGCTATGTGGATATCCGCAGGGGTGGTGGAAGATGAAAGCAGTGATAATGGAAATATATAAGGACTATTGCATCGTTATGACAAAAGACGGGCAATTTTTAAAGCAGAATATTCCGGCGGGAGTATTTGAAATCGGTGATGAGATCCTGGTCAGCAAAGAATACTCCTATGAACCAAAGACGGTAAAAATTGGCTGGCTAAAAGGCCTGTCGATTGCATCTATGGCAGTGGTCGTAGTGGCAGTATTGTCGATTTTTGGGGTATGGTACTTCAAACAATATCTTCCTTTGAAGAATGCTGACCTGCTGACCGCGGATACGACAGCAGAGGCAGCACCGGTAGCAGCGGAAGATGAAGCAGTTGCCGGAGAAACACGAGAAGAGAGCGCTGAAGAATCCGGTTTGAGTATGAATGCGGAGCAGGGAGAGACTGTCAGTTTTGAACATACTTATTCTTTTATTGAAAAGGTAAAGCTTGAAGATGAAAATATAGCCGACATCTTATCTTTTTCATATGAAATCATAGACAAGGTTAGCTTGCAGGTCGAATTTAGAAATATAAGCAGCGCTCTGGTATTCGGAGGGGACATTAAACTTACCACGCTTTTTTCCGATAATAGTGTATCCCGGACAAAAATTATTTCTCTGGAGAGTCTTGAACCGGCTCGGATTAAAAAGGATACAATTTTCCTAAAGGTAGGAGAAAACAGCTTAAAGCTGGAAGTAAACGGGAACGCTTATTAAACGAGGAACGCTTGATGATTCTTTTCCTACCCCGTTAAATTACAGGTATTTTCGTATATATATAAGGATTTATAATATAAATATTTATAAGAATGATCGGGGAGTTATTATGAAAAAAAGTAAACTTATTTCAATTCTTGCTATTTTCGTTATGATTATGTTTCTTTTCAATGCGCTCATGCTAACAGCGTGTGCGGGAAAAGGCGATAAGGAAGCAGTAGAGATAGAAGAAGTTTCCACGGAGAAATCGGATGAAATAGCTGATTCAGCGGACAAGAACCTGGTTGATGCCAATGGCGGCTTCGGATTCGATATCTTTAAAGAGCTTACTGCGGAAGATAAGGACAGTAATGTATTCATATCTCCTCTGTCGATACTTCTGGCTCTTGGCATGACGTATAACGGAGCTGTTGGCGATACCAATCTTGCCATGGCAGAAGCTCTTGGTTTTAATGAGTTTGACCTCGAGGAACTCAATTCCGGATTTCATGACCTTCTGGTAAGCATAATGAATGCAGACAGCGATATAGAGTTGTCTATTGCCAATTCGATATGGTACAAGCTGGGTTACGGCGTTAATCAGGATTTTATAGATAGAAACGAAAAATATTATTCCTCGGAAGTAAATGAAATAGATTTTACCGGTTCGGGAGCGCTTGATACTATTAATGGCTGGATAGAAGACGCTACAAAGGAAAAGATCAAGAAGATGCTGGACGTCATTCCTCCCGATGCGGTAATGTATCTTATAAATGCCATTTATTTTAAAGGAGACTGGACATCTCCATTCGAAGAAAGCATGACAGTTGACGATGATTTTTATCTTCTTGATGGAACCACAAAAACGGTTCCAATGATGAGCCAGGAGGGAAATTTTGCTTACTTCGACGGTGATAATTTCTCAGCGGCAAAACTTCCATACGGCGAGGAAAAGATGGCAATGTATATAATCCTTCCGGATGAGGGTGTGGAACTTGATTCGGTTATCGAATCCCTGAATGAAGAAAGCTGGAACGGGATAAGGCAGTCGTTTTACGGCACAGAAGTTTCTCTTGTTATGCCCAAATATAAGATGGAGTACGGTATAAAAATTTTAAACGACGTACTGATAAATCTGGGTATGGGAATAGCTTTCGGTGCGGAAGCAGATTTCAGTGGAATTAGTCCTGGTATATTCATATCCCAGGTACTGCATAAGGCTGTTATCGAGGTAAATGAGAAAGGAAGCGAGGCAGCTGCTGCTACAGTGGTTGAAATGGTGGAATCTGCAATGGAACCAACGGAAATAGTGGAATTTATAGTAAACAGGCCTTTCTTCTTCATGATCGGAGACGATAGGAGCGGAAGTATTCTTTTCATGGGGAAAGTCGTCGAACCTTAAAGATGCTGTCTATTTTTCAATGCAATAAAGAATATTTGGACAAATGTTAAATATATTATATAATACTGGGGTATTACTGAAATAGTTTTACATTTTAAAATAGAGTAGTAGGGATTTTATATTAGAAGTGTGTAAATAAAAATAGGATACAGTCTTCTTTTCCATATCTATTATTTTTTCCATTTTAAATTTTAAATAATAATATCTCTACGTCTCTTTTTATATATAGACAAAACAATTAGAGGAAAGGTATTTTTAAGTGAACAAAAGAATGTACGTTGGCAATCTGGACTACAATACTACTGACAAAGAACTGGAAGAGTTTTTTTCACAAGCAGGAACCGTTACTTACTCCAAAGTGGTTTCCCAAATGGATGGAAAATCGAGAGGTTTCGGATTTGTAGAGATGGAAACCGAGGAACAGGCAAAAGCAGCTATTGAGAAATTCAACCAGGGTGATTTCAAAGGCAGAACCATTGTGGTCAATGAGGCTAGAACCCAGAACAAAGGAAATTTTAACGGCCCGAGAGAGAGAAACTTCAACAATGGCGGCGGTGGCTACAGAAGAGAAGGCGGCGGCGGCGGCGGCAAAGGAGACTTGAACTATAAGCTCCGACAGCTCAGAAAAAACATGGGATAAGTTTTAAAATTTATACTTGTTTTTTTGCCTGTAATCTTCTATAGTGTCTCTTTGGTAGAATACTAAATAAAATAATATTACCTTTAAAATAGTCCGGAGAGGCTAAAAAGGAATGAAAAAAATATTTTTAGAATATAAAAATAAAGAATTTATTTTGACCTTCTTACCTTTATGGTAAGGAGGTTTTTTTATATGGGGAGAAGTTATGCAAGAAAAGGCGCAAATATTAAGCGAAAATGATATAGACAGGGTAATAAAGAGGATCTCTCATGAGATTCTTGAAAGAAACAGGGGTTCTGAAAGTCTGGTTTTTATTGGTCTTCAAAAAAGAGGGGTGCCTCTGGCAAAAAGGATAGCAGAGAATATCAAAAATTTTGAAGGTACAAAAATCGAAACCGGAAAGCTTGACATCACCTTTTACCGTGATGATATCGGAAAGAATATAAAACCAATTGCACAGATAACCGATATTTCTTTCGATATAGAAGGAAAGAATGTGATTCTGGTAGATGACGTTCTCTATACCGGAAGAACGGTAAGGGCGGCACTTGATGCCATAATAGATTTCGGAAGACCCAAATCGATACAGCTTGTGGTTTTGATTGACAGGGGCCACCGGGAACTTCCCATAAGAGCGGATTATGTTGGGAAGAATCTTCCTACTTCGCATAATGAATCCGTTGAGGTCAAATTAAAAGAAACTGATGGTGAAGACAGCGTCACACTGGTAGAAGGGGAATAAATATGTTGAGTAAAAAAAGTATAGTGGATGCGGTCAGCCTTGGACCGGAAGACATAAAACTCATACTTTCCAATGCCGATTCTTTTCTTGAAATATCAAGAAGGGATGTAAAAAAAGTTCCAACTCTGCGGGGCAAGACAGTCGTAAATCTGTTTTTCGAACCAAGCACCAGAACCAAGACTTCTTTCGAGATTGCTGCTAAAAGACTGAGTGCGGACATAATTAATTTTTCCTCATCCTCAAGCAGCCTCAAAAAAGGTGAATCGATAATCGATACCCTTAAAACCATACTTTCGATGAATGTCGATCTTATTGTGATACGCCACAGCGACAGCGGCACAGTTAAGATGATAGACAGGTTTGTCGATATCCCCGTGATAAATGCAGGAGACGGCAAATACCAGCATCCGACACAGGCTCTGCTTGACCTCTATACCATAAAGAAAAGGTTCGGAAAATTCGAAGGGCTCAAGGTGGCCATTGTAGGAGATTTCCTTGACAGCAGGGTGGCAAGGTCCGATATGGATCTATTCGAAAAGATGGGGATGGAAGTTACGGTTGTGGCCCCGACAATGCTTCTTCCGGAAGACTACTCGGAAATGAAGGTTAAACATAATATCGATGATGTTATTAAGGATACGGATATTTTATATATGCTGAGGATGCAGCTTGAAAGGCAGGACAGGAAATTTTATCCTTCGGTTATGGAATACAACCGGTTTCTTACCCTGGATATGAAGAGACTCGAAGAGATGAAGCCGGGATCGGTGGTCATGCATCCGGGACCTGTAAACAGGGGAATGGAGATCACCGATGAAGTCATGGATGTCGGCGGCAGGCTCGGAGAAAAGATCGCAATCGAAGAACAGGTAACCTACGGAGTGGCAATAAGAATGTCAATACTATATTTGATACTTGGTTGAAATCAGGTTTAAGGATATTAGTTAATGGTAATAGGGGATAACTATGGTTAAGAATGATAAAAAGAACATATTGATAAAATCGGGCACGATAATAGACCTCGTGAGGGGTAAGGAGTTTGTTTCCGATATTTATATAAAAGACGGGGTAGTTGCCGGCATCAAAGAAAACATAAAAACCGGCGAAGATGAAGCGGTTAAAATAAATGCGGAGGGTCTTATCGTTTCTCCGGGATTTGTGGATATGCATGTCCACCTGCGCGATCCTGGATTCGAAGATGAGGAGACCATTGAAACAGGGGCACTTGCTGCAGTAAAAGGAGGGGTGACCGCGGTCGCCTGTATGCCCAACACGAATCCCGTAATAGACAGCGATGCACTAGTCAAATATATTCTGGAAAAATCACAGGACGCAGCCTGCAGGATACTGCCGGTGGCCGCAATGACTAAGGACCTTAAGGGTAAAGATATTACAGAGATGGGAATCCTTTCCGAAGCCGGTGCAGCCGGCTTTTCCGATGACGGAAATTGCGTGGCCGACAGCAGGATAATGTATGAGATCATGAGATACTCCACTCAGTTCGGGCTTCCCCTGATACTGCATGAGGAAGATTATTTTCTGTCAGAAGGGGGTCTGATGCATGAGGGGCATTATTCATCAATGCTGGGGCTTGAGGGGATATCCTCTTTAGGCGAAGATGTAATAATAGCCAGGGATATAATGCTTGCAAGAAAAAGCGGAGCCAGGATCCATATAACTCATCTCAGCACCAGGGGCGGAGTGGAAATGATAAAAAAAGCTAAAGAAGAAGAGCTGCATATAACCTGCGACGTGACCCCGCATCATCTGTTCTTTAACGACAGTTATCTTACATCCTTTAATACGAACTTGAAGGTTAAGCCGCCCATACGGAGCGAGGAAGACAGAAAGGCATTGATAGATGGCCTGAAAGAAGGAGTTATCGATGCCATAGCAAGCGACCATGCGCCTCATCTGGATACCGAAAAAAATACTACTTTTAAACTCGCAAGCTCCGGGACAACCGGGCTTGAGACGCTGTTTGCGGCAGCTTTCACAAAATTATGCCTGGAAGAAAAGATGAGTATCTCGCGATTGGTGAATTTAATTACAGCCTCACCCGCAAAAATCCTTGGTATAGATGCAGGAAAAATAGAAGTGGGGAAAACTGCAAATATCACGGTTGTAGATACGGACGCCGAAGAAGAGATAAAGAGGGAAAGTTTTATCTCTAAAAGTAAAAACAGCGCTTTTATAGGGCAGAAGCTAAAAGGAAAAATAATATGCACCATAAGCAAGGGCAGGCTTGCTTACTTGAATGAATAATCTTGTATTAACAAGTAATAAATGTTTTTGGAAAGAAAATAAGATAAAAGGATAAAAATAGAAGGATAGAAAGGGCTTAAGATCTTGAAGGCAATCTTGATGCTGGAAGACGGAAAAGTATTCGAGGGAACAAATATAGGATGCAGCGGCGAGACGATTGGCGAAGTTGTATTCAATACATCCATGATGGGCTATCAGGAAATACTGACCGATCCTTCTTACTGCGAACAGATAATCACAATGACCTATCCCCAGATCGGTAATTATGGCGTAAACAGCACTGATGTGGAATCCGGCAAAATTCAGGCCAGGGGCTTAATTGTAAAAGAATTCTTTGATTATTACAGCAACTGGAGAGCAGAGGGCAGCCTCGGAGATTATCTTAAGAAATATAATATAGTGGGCCTTGAAGAGATAGACACAAGGGAGCTGACGAGGCACATAAGGCTCGAGGGCGCGATGAAAGGAATCATTTCGACCGAAACCATGGATAAGAAAGAATTGAAAAAAAAGCTAAAAGAATATCCATCGATTATAAAAAGGGATCTGGTTAAGTTTGTTACCTGCAGCGGGCCGTATGTCTATAATCCTAAAAAACGCGATTTTAGATATAATGTCGTGGCGCTGGATTTCGGGATAAAATTGGGCATCCTTAAATGTCTGGACTGGGAGGGTTTCAGAATAACCGTTGTACCTGCATCTACTGGTCCGGAAGAAATTTTAAAATATGATCCTGACGGGATTTTCCTATCCAACGGACCCGGAGATCCATCGGCCGTTAGTTATGCAATTACGACAATAAAGGAACTGATTGGGAAAAAGCCGATATTCGGGATCTGCCTCGGGCATCAGTTTCTGGCCCTTGCTCTGGGTGCAAAGACCTACAAGCTGAAATTCGGCCATCACGGAGGCAATCATCCGGTCAAAAATATGGAAACCGGAAAGATCGAAATAACGTCACAGAATCACGGATTTGCGGTCGACGAAAAATCATTAAAAAATATTGCGGACTGCGAGATAACGCATATGAATTTAAATGACAATACCATTGAAGGATTGAGATATACCGGAATAAATGCTTTTACCGTGCAGAACCATCCTGAAGGCAAACCGGGGCCTCATGATTCAAGATATGTTTTTAGTCTGTTTACCGAACTCATTAAAAAATTTACCAGTAGAAATTGAAAAGGTATTTATGCCGAAGAGAAAAGATTTAAAGAAGATACTGCTTATAGGTTCGGGTCCGATAGTGATCGGACAGGCCTGCGAGTTTGATTATTCCGGAACTCAGGCCTGTAAGGTCCTGAAGCAGGAAGGCTATAAGGTGGTGCTCGTAAACAGCAATCCTGCCACGATAATGACGGATCCTGAATTTGCTGACAGGACATATATCGAACCGCTGACGCCAGAGTTTGTGGAAAAAATAATCAAAAAAGAAAGACCGGATGCACTGCTTCCGGCACTCGGAGGACAGACGGGATTGAATATGGCGGCTGCTCTGTCAAAAGAAAAAGTGCTGGAAAGGTATGGGGTAGAGCTTATAGGGGTAGATATCAATGTCATAAATAAGGCAGAAGACAGGGAACTGTTCAAGGAAGCGATGACGAAGATCGGCCTCTATGTACCCCCAAGCGGATATGCGCATACCCTGAAAGAAGCTCTGAGTTTCAGCAGGAAATTAAAGTTCCCTCTTGTGGTAAGACCCAGCTATACGCTTGGAGGAATGGGAGGAGGAGTTGCATTCAATAAAGAAGAGTTTATGGAAATAGTCACAAGGGGCTTTGACATCTCACCAAGATCAGAGGTCCTTATTGAGAAATCCGTTGCAGGCTGGAAGGAAATCGAACTCGAGATGATGAGGGATAAGAATGATAATGTGGTCATAATATGTTCCATTGAAAACTTCGATCCCATGGGCGTTCATACCGGAGACAGTATTTGTGCCGCACCCGCGCAGACTCTGACATATAAAGAGTACCAGAATATAAGAGACGCGGGCCTCAGGATAATGAGGGAAATAGGCGTAAACGCAGGCGGATCAAATATACAATTCGCAGTTGATCCCGAAGACGGAAAAGTCGCGGTCATTGAACTTAACCCCAGAGTCTCGAGAAGCAGCGCCCTGGCTTCCAAGGCAACCGGTTATCCAATTGCAAAGATCGCCACAAAACTTGCTATAGGTTATACGCTTGATGAGATTCCGAATGATATCACTAAAAAAACGCCGGCATGTTTCGAGCCTTCCATAGATTATGTGGTTGTTAAATTTCCGAGATGGACATTCGAGAAATTCCCGGGAACGGACCCTAGCCTGACCACGAGGATGAAATCCGTGGGCGAGGTGCTGGCGATTGGAAGGACCTTTAAAGAGGCTCTCCAGAAGTCAATAAGGTCACTGGAGATAGATAGATACGGGCTCGGATCCGATGGGAAAAATGATATAAGGGAAGAACTCCTTGAAAGCAAGTTATCCGTTCCAAATCAGGACAGGGTTTTTTATATCAAATATGCTTTTGAGAAGGGAATGAGTATCGAGGAAATATTTAACTATACGAAGATAGACCCCTGGTTTTTATTCAATATAAAGCAGCTTGTGGAGTTTGAAAAAGGTTTTAAATGCGAGGATATAAAAAGCATTACGAAGGAAAATCTGCATGAAGCAAAGAAGATGGGTTATTCCGATATCCAGATTGCGTATTTATGCAATACAAATGAGGATAAAGTCAGGACTTTAAGAAATAAACTTAAAATCAAAGCGACCTTTAAACCTGTCGACACCTGCGCCGCCGAATTTGAGGCCTATACGCCCTACTATTATTCCACTTATGAGGCAGAGGATGAGATTTTACCTTCCGGAAAAAAGAAAATAGTGATTCTTGGCGGCGGACCGAACCGTATAGGACAGGGAATAGAATTCGATTATTGCTGTGTCCATGCTTCTTTTGCCCTTCATGACGCGGGTTTTGAAGCCATAATGGTTAACTGCAATCCAGAGACCGTGAGTACGGATTATGATACATCGGACAGACTGTATTTCGAGCCGCTGACTTTTGAAGACGTTTTAAATATCGTAGGTGCCGAAAAACCTTTCGGGGTAATCGTTCAATTCGGGGGACAAACCCCGTTAAAGCTTGCATTAAGGCTCCATAAAGCCGGCATAAATATCCTTGGGACATCACCTGACAGCATAGACCTTGCCGAGGATCGTAAAAGATTCGGATTGATGCTTGAAAAATTCAATATTCCCCAGGCCGAGAATGGAACCGCCATGAATGTGGATGAGGCGATAAAGATAGCCAGAAGAATAGGTTATCCGGTGCTGGTAAGGCCCTCTTATGTGCTGGGAGGAAGGGCCATGAATATAGTCTATAATGAGGGAACGCTTATCGATTATGTCAAAAATGCGACTGTGGTATCCAATGACAGGCCGGTACTTGTCGATAAATTTCTGGAGCGGGCCATTGAGGTCGATGTAGATGCAATCTATGACGGGGAAGAATTATTTATCGGCGGGATCATGGAACACATTGAAGAGGCGGGAATACATTCAGGTGACAGTGCCTGCGTGCTGCCGCCTTTTACATTAAGTAAAAAGATAATTGAAGTGATCAAAGACTATACCTACCGGATGGCAAAAGAACTTAAAGTGGTAGGGCTGATCAATATCCAGTATGCCATAAAAGATTCTGTGGTTTACGTACTGGAAGCCAATCCCCGTGCGTCTCGCACGATCCCATTCGTAAGCAAATCCATCGGTGTTCCACTTGCAAAGATAGCTGCGCTGGTTATAACCGGCAGGAAATTAAAAAGCATAAAATTCAAAAGAATCGATCCCACATCGCTAAACTATTACAGTATCAAGGAAGCGGTTCTACCCTTTAATAGATTTCCGGGCGTGGATACTATCCTGGGTCCGGAGATGAAATCTACCGGAGAGGTGATGGGCATAGACAGCAGTTTTGGAATCGCATTTGCCAAGACTCAGATCGCTACCAATCAGATATTTCCCATTTCGGGTTCGGTTTTTATAAGTGTTAACGATAAGGACAAGGATGATATAATCGGAATAGCCAGGAAACTGGCACAGTTCGGTTTTAATATAATCTCGACCACCGGAACCGGTGATATGCTGGAAGAAAAAGGGATCAAATGTCAGAAGGTTCCGAAGATAAGAGAAGGAAGACCCAATGTCCTGGATATGATAAAAAACGGAGAGATCGACCTTATTATAAATACTCCGGAGGGTAGCGTTGCCAGAAGCGACGGATATTATCTTAGGACCGCTGCGGTCCTTCATAATGTGCCTTCGGTCACTACCATATCCGGAGCTCTTGCTCTGGTACAGGGGATAAAGGAAATGAAATACAACTCTAAAGTCAAGGTTAAACCTATACAGGAATATTACTGATGAAACTTTTAAGCGGAGAAATATTGTCTAATGAAAGATATGGCGATAATCTTTACAGATTAGAAGTTTTTTCGCCGTATATATGCAGTAATGCGCAGACGGGTCAGTTTATAAATGTGAAATGCTCTTACGGTGGGTCACTGGATCCCTTCCTGAGAAGACCTTTTGCTATTTTCGATATCGAAAAAAAATTCAATGTTTTTTCGATATTATATCTTTTAAGGGGAAGGGGAACCAGGTTTCTCTCTCTGCTGGATCAAGGGGATATGCTTGATTTTGTGGGTCCTCTTGGGAAACCTGTGGACCTGACCGGCGCTGGAGCAGATATACTTCTTATCGGAGGCGGCATAGGCATAGCCCCCCTGCATCTTATTGCCAGGATCGCAGCCAAAATAAAAAATAATGTATTCTTCGCGGCAGGATTCAAGGATAATGCTTTTCTGAGGTGGGAAAAAGATTTGATCCGGCTAAAAATAAACTATGCCGTGATGACAGAAGATGGGTCCTGGGGAGAAAAGGGTCTGGTTTCCGACTACATATGGGAAAATGCAAAAACGTTTGAAAATTACGATATTTATTGCTGCGGGCCCTGTGATATGCTTAAGACCCTGCAAAATATTTATAAGAATAAAAATAATAAAGTAACCGTGTTTCTTGAAGAAAAAATGGCATGCGGAGTAGGAGTCTGCGCCGGATGTGTTGTGAAAATCAAAAAAGGCAGCAAAGGATTTTCTTACCAGAAGGTCTGTGAGGACGGGCCGGCATTCAATCTGGGGGAGGTGCTTTTTGACTGAGCAGAAAAGCTTGTTTTCGGATGAAACAACAAGGTCAAGAGATGGAATCAATCTATCCGTTAAGCTGGGAAAAATAAAACTTGATAATCCGGTAATCGCATGTTCGGGTACTTTTGGCTGCGGAGTGGAATACAATAATTTTTACAATACTGCCGTTCTGGGAGCGGTGACCACCAAAAGTTACTCGCTGGAACCCATGGAAGGAAATCCTCCGCCAAGGATCTATGAGACCGCTGCCGGCGTACTTAATTCCATAGGACTTCAAAATGATGGAATAGATGTATTTATAAAAAAGCATCTGCCCGAGGCCGAGAAACTGGGAATAAAAATCATACTGAGCATATTCGGACAGGATATGCAGGAGTTCGATAAAATAGCATACAGGATTTTAAAAATCGATGACATCAGGGGAAAAATTATCGCTGTGGAACTTAACCTTTCGTGTCCCAATATCAAAAAAGGGGGAATGGCATTCAGCGCCGTTCCGGGTGAAGTCAAGGAAATAGTAGGTTCGGTTGTGAATATTTTAAACGTTCCGGTTATAGCCAAGCTGAGTCCCAATCAGGATAATATAATCGAAGCGGCAGCGGCCGCAAAAGAAGGAGGGGCACAGGCAGTATCGATCATCAATACCATTGTTGGTATGGCGGTAGATATAAAGACATTCAGACCGGGATTGGGCAATGTCCTTGGCGGCCTTTCCGGTCCTGCAATAAAGCCGATTGCTCTTGCTAAAATATACTCACTGGCGCGTGAAAAAATCTTGCCGGTAATCGGAATGGGCGGTATTTTTAACTGGGAGGATGCTCTTGAATTCCTGGTGGTCGGTGCCAGTGCAGTAGGCATAGGTACCGTAAACTTCATACAATATGATGCCGGAAAAAAGATAATAGAGGGTTTAAGAAATTATCTTGAATCGAGAAAGATTTATGATATCAATGAAGTGATCGGGAGGATCAGAACTTGAGAGTTAAAAAACTTTTACCCGGAGACAGACTGATAATAAGTGTGGATACCGGCAAAAAAAGTGAGGTTATCAGTTTATGTAAAATGGTCGGGGGGAAGGTTTCCACTTTGAAAATAGGCCTGGAATTGATATACAGCGCAGGGCTCGAGGTCGTGGATACCGTAAAAAGTTTTGGTTATAAAGTGATGCTTGATGCAAAACTGATGGATATACCCAATACGGTCGGTAAGGCTGCAAGAGCTATAGGGGATCTTGGCGTAAGTGCAGTAACGGTACATACTCTCGGAGGAATACAGATGCTTAAGAAGACCAGGGAAATACTGGAAGAACAGGCAAAAGCAGGTTCCAGGTTCAGGCCGCTTCTTTTCGGAGTGACCATTCTTACAAGTCTTGATGATGGTGATCTTAAGGCTCTCGGATTTAAGGAAGATTTTTATCACTCCGTTTTGAATCTTACTAAAATTGCACTCGACGCAGGAATGGATGGAGTGGTGTGTTCACCCAATGAAGTGGAGGAATTGAGGAAAAAATTCGGCACTGGCTTTTATATCGCAACCCCTGGCATCAGGTTGCCTGAAGACGCAAAAGGGGATCAGAAAAGGATAAGTACTCCCGGGGAGGCAATATCGAAGGGCGCTGATTTCATTGTTGTGGGCCGTTCAATTACAACAAGCAAGGATATCGGAAAAACAGTGGATTCATATCTAAAAGAAATAGAAAGGGCCATAAGCAATGCTTAAGATAATAAATCAGGTTGAGGGACTTGATGTTTACAGGATACTCAAAGAGACCGGATCTATAATGGAGGGCCATTTCAAGTTGACTTCGGGCTACCACAGCAATTATTATCTCCAGTGCGCACGCCTTCTGCAGTATCCCGATATTGCACTTAAGCTTGCCCGCAGGGCTCTTGATATAATAAAAAAAGATATTGATACAGACAGTATAGATGCAGTGGTGTCTCCGGCAATAGGAGGCATACTCTGGGGATATACGCTTGCTTATGCTTTAGGGTGCAGGATGATATTTACCGAGAGAAAAAACGAAAAAATGGAGCTGAGGCGCGGATTTGAGATTAACCCGTGCAGCAAAGTCATTGTTGCAGAAGATGTCATTACGACCGGAGGTTCGGTAAAGGAAGTAATAGAAATATGCAGGGAAAATAAAGCAGAGGTAAAAGCAGTGATAAGCATTGTCGATCGTTCGGCAAAACTGGAATTCGAATATCCGTATTATTATTTGATTAAGCTTGAGATCGAAAAATATGAGCCTTCCGCGTGCAGGCTCTGCGGAGAAAATCAGCCGCTTGTTTACCCCGGCAGCAAGAAAAAATAGAGGATAATCTTTAAAAAAATATTGATATTATATTGATATTAAATACATATATTTATATACTTTAATATATCTAATTTTTTATCGTCTGTGGGGGCTTTATGACTTTAAATAATTTAAGTGATACGGATAGAAGGAAGGGCCTGAAAGCAGCCCTTGAGGTGAGAAAAAAGAGAGCAGAAATAAAAGGACTGCTAAAGAAAGGGAAGACGGAGATACGCTCACTTTTCAGAGATAAGAAGCTTTTTGAGAAGTATATAATAAATATGAAAGTCATAGATCTTGTCAGTTCACTCCCCGGGAACGGTAAAGTAAATGCCTTGAAAATTCTAAAAGATTTAAAAATAAGCCCCAACAAAAAAGTGGGCGGACTCGGCAAGAATCAAAAACTCAGCTTTCACCACTTTTTTAAAATAGTTTAGACAGATGAACTTTCTATAATTTATGGCAGATAGAGGAAAATTATTTATTGTCTCAGGACCCTCAGGATCAGGAAAAAGCAGTCTCGCAAGCGATATTGTAAATGAACTCAATGATTTCGTAAGATCGGTTTCCGTTACCACAAGGCCCGGACGAGGGGATGAAGTCAGCGGCAATCAGTATCATTTCATAAGCAAAGATGAGTTCGATAAGCTTATAGAGAAAGACATGCTTCTTGAATGGGCCTCCTATGCAGGTTATCAGTATGGTACGCCGAAAGATTTCGTAAATGAGAATCTGGATAAAGGTAAAAATGTGATACTGGTAATAGATGTGCAGGGTGCCATGCAGGTAGCAGAGAAAATAAAAGAGACATATCTCATCTTTATCACCACATCTTCACTTAAGGACCTGGAAGAAAGGATCAGGAAAAGAGGAGCCGACAGCTCCGAAGAGATGAAGAGAAGGCTCGCGATCGCAAAGCGCGAACTGGGTCATATGACACATTATGATTGCATAATCGTAAATAATAATTATAATGAAGCTTTGCTTAATTTAAAAAAGGTTCTAAATTCTCAAAAAGGAAGGAAATAACTTCAAATGAAAGTCCAGTATATAGATGAATATAAAAAGAGCATAGACAGCAAATACAAATTGTGTATAGCAGTGGCTAAAAGAGCAAGAGAGCTAGGAGATTATCTTTCCGCACAAAAAAATATGGAAAGAATAAGCGTAGTAAAACCTCTGGTAGATGTGGAATCTCATGACCCGCTTGAGATTGCCTTTAGCGAAATAAAAGAAGAAAAAGTGACTTTCGAGATGAAGAAGAAGGAATCCGAATAATTTTGTCCCCGAATAAATCAGTATTTTCTAAAAAAAAGATAATTCTGGGAATCACCGCATCTATTGCCGCTTATAAAGCAGCTTCTATCTGCAGCAAACTTACAGGTATGGGTGCCGATGTGATACCGGTTATGACGCCCAATGCCCTTAATTTTATTGCTCCGCTTACTTTGAGTTCGATTTCCGGAAATAAGACAATAGTTGATCAGTTTGAGAACCAGAAAAAAATTTACCATATCTCAATCTCTCATAGCGCCAATGTTTTTTTGATTGCACCTGCATCGGCTGATGTGATCTCTAAATTATCTTATGGAATAGGTGATAATTTCCTGACAACATCGGCAATTTCCGCTGCCTGTCCCATTCTTGTCGCTCCAGCTATGAATGAAAGCATGTATCTCGATCCTGTGGTTCAACAAAATATAAATAATTTAAAGGAAAGCGGGAAATATTTTTTTATAGGTCCTGCAAGCGGCAAACTTGCCTGCGGCGAGGAAGGCCTGGGCAGGATGGAAGATGAAGATATAATTATCGAAAGACTGGGAGAGCTTCTTAAATATAAATCCGATCTCAAGGGTAAAAAGATCCTTATCACTGCCGGAGGCACAAAAGAATTTATTGATCCGGTAAGATACATATCAAATAAATCCAGCGGAAAAATGGGTTATGCCTTAGCCGAAGAGGCCCGTTCCAGAGGGGCAAAAGAAGTGATTCTTATAAGTGCCGTGAAGAAACCCTTAAAACCATACGGTGTAAAAATTGTATATGCCGACGATACCGCAGAAATGAAAAGAGCCCTTCTTGAATATCTGGAAGACAGCAATATTGTTATAATGGCAGCTGCCGTAAGCGATATTGTCCCGGTTAAAAAATATAATTTTAAGTTAAAGAAAAAAGATGATATATTATCCAAAATAAGGTTTAAAGAAAATGAAAATCTCCTGGAACTGCTGGCTGAAAAAAAGAAGAAAGACCAGTATTTTGTTGGTTTTGCCGCTGAGACCGATTACAGTATCGAGGCTGTGAAGGAAAAACTAAAAGGCAGAAATATAGATATGATTGTCGGAAATGACATTTCTGCTGAAGGTATCGGTATGGGCAGCGATTATAACGAGGTAGATCTGGTAAGACAGGATGGATCCGTGAAAAAACTTGCCAGGGACAAGAAGAGAATTATTGCCAGGGGGATCTGGGATGAAATCATAGAAAATCTAAATGCTGTAAAGAATCGACAGGAGGGACAATGACAAAGAAACAGGAGTTTTTATTTACTTCGGAATCGGTTACCGAGGGGCATCCGGATAAGATGGCTGATCAAATTTCAGATGCTGTTCTTGATGCTATTATTGCCGAAGATCCAAGATGCAGGACTGCCATAGAGACTTTAGTCAAAACCGGGATCGTAATAGTAGCTGGCGAAGTCACCACTTCGACTTATGTGGAAATACCGGATATCGTAAGAGAAGTGATTAAGAATATCGGATATACCAGAGCAAAATTTGGTTTTGACTATGAGACCTGCGGTGTGGTTACTTCAATAGGCAAGCAGTCTGCTAACATATCAAAGGGTGTCAATAATGCCTATGAAGCCAGATCCGGGAACGGATATGAAAATGAGTTTGATAGTCAGGGCGCCGGGGACCAGGGTATGATGTTTGGTTATGCTACAAATGAAACCGAAGAACTTATGCCTTTCCCGATTCAGTTTGCACACAAGCTTGCCCACCGCCTATCCGAAGTCAGGAAGGCTGGAATACTGACTTACCTCAGGCCAGATGGCAAAACCCAGCTGACTGTAAAATATGAAGACGGAAAGCCGGTTTCGGTAGAGACCATTGTGATAGCTGCACAGCATGCTCCCAATATAGACATAGAAGCTCAGATAAAACCGGATATGAGAGAGTTTGTAATAAAACCGATCATTCCGGAGCAATATTTAAGTAAAGATTTAAAGTTATTCGTAAATCCTACCGGGGAATTTACGATAGGCGGTCCGATGGGTGATACAGGAGTTACCGGAAGGAAAATAATCGTGGATACGTATGGCGGAATGGCAAGACACGGAGGAGGCTGCTTTTCGGGAAAAGATCCTTCCAAAGTCGACAGGTCGGCCGCTTATGCTTTGAGATATGTTGCCAAGAATCTGGTAGCAAGCGGCGCCGCTGATAAAGTAGAGATAGAAGCGGCTTATGCCATAGGTGTATCTCACCCCATATCGGTAATGGTAGAAACATTCGGCACCGAAAAGGTGGATGTTAAAAAAATTCAAAAAGCTGTATTGGAAATATTTGACCTGAGGCCCGCAGCAATTATCAAGAACTTGAATTTGTTAAGGCCCATTTACAGAAAGACTGCGACTTATGGCCACTTCGGAAGACATGACAGGGATTTCACCTGGGAAAAACTGGATAAAGTTGACGAAATCCAGAGTTTTCTGGGCCTTAAATAATTATTTTGTATAAATGGTCAGAAACAACAAATATGCAGAGGTTTACATAGATATAAAAACCTTTGACATCGATCATGCCTTTGATTATAGAATACCCGCTCATTTATTCCAGGATATTAATATAGGTAAGGTCGTCCGGGTTCCTTTTAGAAATAGGATTGAAATTGGTTATATCGTAAGAACCAAGGATAAATCGGAACTGGAAGACAAAGAAATAAAAGATATTGCTAGCCTGGTAGATGTAAAACCCGTCTTCGACTCGCAAAAACTTGAACTCATAAACTGGATCAGTCATTATTATATACAGCCCATAGGAAGTGTTATTCAATTTTTCCTTCCTCCCGGAGGAAAGTCCGGACGATTAGCCGGCGGTTCAGCTATTAAATTTAAATTCAAGGATCATATAACCCTGAATGAGGCTGTGTATAAGAAGATAAAGGATAAGATAAACTGGGGAAAAAATTACTCACAGAAAAAAGTAGTTGATTATCTGATCCTGCGCGGTGAAGTATCAAAAGAAAAATTAATGAAGGATACCGGTTCGGGCAATGCAAGCATTGCCTCACTTGCAGAGAGAAATATTATATCCGTGATAAAAAAAAGGCAGAAACGGGACTTCAGATATGATTACGAAACGGATAAAACTCCGGAGAAAAAAAATATAGTCTTGAATCCTTATCAAAAAAAAGCATTACTAAGCATAGAAGATGCCATAAATAAGAAAGTTTTTCACAAATTCCTAATCGAGGGTGTTACGGGAAGCGGAAAAACCGATATTTATATTGCAGCATGTAAAAAGGTTCTTGACTACGGAAAAAAGGCACTTATCCTCACGCCGGAGATTTCTTTGACCCCGCAGCTTTTTTCAAGGTTCGAATCAGAGTTTGGGTCCAGGGTCTGCGTGTATCATTCCAATATGAATGATGCTGAAAGATATGAAAGATGGCTCGATATATGGAATGGAGAATTCGATATAGTGATAGGGACCAGGTCCTCGATTTTTACTCCTCTGGATATGGTAGGAATAATAATACTCGATGAGGAACATGATCCCTCTTATAAAGAAGGAACCCGGGTCAGGTATAATACACAGGATGTGGCAATTAAACTGGGAGAGTTACTGGGAATACCCGTTGTCATGGGCAGCGCCACACCGGATCTGGTAACAAGATACAGGGCAGAGATAGAAGATGATTTTACCCTGCTCAGGGTTCCGGTCAAGGCGCAGAGCACAGACTTTCCGGAAACGGAGGTAATCGATCTTAAAAAAACGGACCGTTTGAGAGAGGATCCGATTATCACAGGAAGACTGTTTACGGCTATAAGAGAGGAACTTGATAAAAACAATAAAGTGATCATATTTTTAAATAGAAGGGGTTACAGCAATTTTGTAATATGCAATAAATGCGGCAATGTCCCCAGATGTCCGGCATGCGATCTTTCCTATAGTTACCATAGCGACCCCGGAAAACTGGTATGCCACCACTGCGGCAGAGAGCAAGATTACGACAGGAAATGCCCTGTTTGCGGTGCGGAAAATATCTTTTTATATGGTACCGGAATACAAAAGGTCCAGTCGAAACTTCAGATGAGATTTAAAGATACGCCTGTTCTCAGAATGGATTCGGATGTGACAGTGAAAAAGAAATCGCACCAGGAAATACTGAAGAAATTCATCTCTCCGGGAGGTTCGATCCTTATAGGTACGCAGATGATAGCCAAGGGGCTCGATATCGAAGATGTCACGCTGGTGGGGATCATTAATTGCGACAGCATGCTTGGACTTCCGGATTATCATATGAATGAAAGGGTTTATCAACTTATAACCCAGGTATCAGGAAGAGCAGGAAGGAAGAAAAAGAAAGGAAGGGTAATAATCCAGACCTATAATCCCGAAAGCAGTATAATAGAAAATATACTTGCAAATGATTATGAATCATTTTACCGGCAGGAACTTGAAAATAGAAAGGAATTGGAGTATCCTCCTTTTTCCAATTTAATAAATATCATAATCTCAGGAAAAGATGAGAATAAAGTAAAAAAAGATGCAGGGGAATTTTTTAACAGGGTAAGCGAAGCTGCCGGAGATTGCTGCAGAATACTCGGGCCTGCACCTGCACCTTTTAGTAAAATAAATTTATTTTACAGATGGCATATAATAATAAAATCCGGAAATATGGATTTTATAAATGAAGCACTGGCAGAAATATTAAAAAGATTTAAAAAATCCAGCGAAAATAAGATAATTATAGATGTGGATCCGGTATGGATTCTGTAAATTTCAGAAAGGCATGAAATGGCAGCTAAGGAAATAAGAAAAATTGGCGATCCGGTTTTAAGAGAAAAAAGTAAAAAAGTGGAAAATACAGATAACCTTGCGAGTCTTGTCAGGGACATGGTCGACACATTAAAAGAAGAAGGCGCAGTGGGTCTGGCTGCTCCGCAGATAGGCATAACCAGAAGAGTTATTGCTGTTAATTTTAATGACAGGATCAAAGTGTTTGTAAATCCGGAAATCGAAGTTCTGGGCAGGAAGAAGATAGAGAGTAATGAGGGATGCCTGAGCATTTATTCCATAAAGGATTTCAATGTCAATAGATTTTCAAAAGTTAAAGTAAAGGCAAAAGATCTCAAAGGTAATGATATTATAATTATAGCTGAGGATTTGCTGGCAAGGGTATTTCAGCATGAAGTCGATCATCTGGACGGAATATTATATATAGACCGCCTCGACCGGAAATCAAGAAGGGAACTGCTTACGAAAATTAGTGAGATCAAATCAAATATTGTAAAAAAATAAGGAGACTTCTTTTGAAAATATTATTTTTTGGTTCTTCAGAAATTTCGGTACCTTTCCTGGAAGAAATCCATAAATCACGACATGATATATCCCTGGTTGTGACTACTACCGATAAGCCTGCGGGCAGGGGGAGAAAGATCGCTCCCAATGTTGTAAAAAGCAAAGCAGTCGAACTGGGGATCGATTTTATACAGATAGATAAATTTGACGATAGTTTTTTTGATAGATTTAGTAAGTTGAAACCTGATGCGGTAGTGGTAGCTTCTTTTGGAAAGATATTTCCCGGGAAATTGTTTAAGCTGACAGCTGCACGCTGGTTCAATGTGCATCCTTCGCTTCTTCCGAAATACAGAGGTCCCACACCTATTATAAGTACCCTGCTGAACGGCGATAAAGTAGGAGGAGTCAGCATAATTGAGGTAGTACCGGAAGTGGATAAAGGCGGAATATATGAACAGGTAAAGTTCGGAGTAGAAATAGATGATAACCTGGACAGTCTGGAGAGAAAATCGGTAGAACTCGGAAAGCTTCTTCTTATTAAAGTACTCGACCTTGCAGAAGCCGGAAAGATAAAGCCATATCCTCAGGATGAGAAAAATGCTACTTTTAGTTATAAAATCACAAAAGATGACCTTAAGATTGACTGGGACAGCAGCGCAGAGAAGATAGTAAGCAGAATCAGAGCTTTTAGCTCGAAGCTGGGAGCTTATTTTCTCTGGAAAGGTTTAAGGATTAAAGTACTTAGGGCAATTTTATTAGATGGTTCGCAAGGCAATACCTATCCGGATAATTTCAAGATCGATAAATCAAGGATTGATAAAAATAAGAAAAACGGTCTCGTACTTGCAGCTGATAAGAAAACAGGAATCCTTGTCAGATGTAACAATAATGAAGCCGTAAAAATAGAACTGCTGCAGCCACAGGGTAAAAAGACAATGTCTTCAATTGATTTTATAAACGGATACAGGCTCGGGGCCGGTGAGAGTTTTGAATGAAAAAAGAACCAATAAAAGAAACGGGAAGAGAACCGGCATCAACCCGCGTAAAGTTGCTCTAATTATCCTGATCCAATATTTTAAAGAAAAAAAATCCTTAAAAGACATAATAAACAGTTTCTTTGGAATTTACGAATTATCCGGTCTTGACAGGCGCTTTATTTTTAATATCGCCAAGGGCACGGTAAGATATTACTTAAAAATCGATTTTGTTCTTTCTTTATTTTCAAATAGGGATATAGAAGATATCGATTTTACAGTAAAAAATATTCTGCGCATGGGAGTTTATCAGTTGTTATATATGGATAAAATCCCGGATTATTCGACTGTTAATGAAAGTGTTGAGTTAGCCAGGAAAAACGCTTCTATATCTTCCTCTAAATTTGTAAATGCGATACTTCGCAAAATAAGTTCAACCCCTGATTCGGATTCATTTATAAAAAAAGAAATCAAAAAACAGGCAAGAGATGAAACTGATATAATAAGCATCGATTACTCATATCCATACTGGTTAATAAAATACTGGTTTGACTGGTATGGAATCGAAAAGACTGTTCTTATCTGCAGGTCGCTTAATGAAAATCCGCATACTTATCTAAGATTCAATAAAGATAAAATCACCGGAGAAGAGGTATTGAAAGAGTCCGGTATAAAGTCAATTGTATCCCAAAATAACATATTGACCGGTTCCATGGAAGTTTCCAGTGTTGCCGATATTTCAGAAAGCGATATTTATATAAAAGGTCTTGTTTCGGTTCAGGATCTGTCTTCTCAAATAGCTGTAAGATATTTTATAGATCCCCGAAGAGGTGAAAGAATACTTGACACTTGCGCCGCCCCAGGAGGCAAAGCAATATATATATCTGAATTGGCCGGGGAGGGCGGAGAAGTAATCGCAGTTGATATAAGCAGAAAGAGGTTAAAAGTATTGGAGGATAATCTTAGAAGATTAGATATAAAAAATGTGAAACTCATAGAAGCGGATGCAACCAGGCCTGGTTTTTTAAAAAAGCGCAGAGACACCGGGAATAATAAAAGCTTTAAAAACCCAGGCACAGCCAAAGGGGCATCTTATAATTATGCCGGCTATTTCGATAAAATTTTAATTGATGCACCCTGCAGCGCTTTTGGAACTATCTCCAAGAATCCTGATGCAAAATACAATAAGACAATGGATGATCTGGTGCGGCTTTCGGAGCTTTCATTTAGAATGATCGTAAATTGTGATACTTATTTAAAAACCGGAGGAAGAATAATTTTTTATACCTGTACACTTTCACCCATAGAAAATCAACAGGTAATAGAACGGTTTTTAAAAGAATTTAAGGGTAAATATACGATTGATAAATCTGAAATTCCGGACTGGTTGATATCGGTTTTATATTCAAAAGATAATGTGATGGAAAAAAATAAAAAAATCTGTCCGGAAATTATGCCTTATTACTTCAAAAGTGAGGCCGGCTTTGTCTGCAGCCTTTTAAAAAAATCATAAAGTTTTTTGGAAACCATGAATTTTTTATAAATTGATTATTTACTTCAATTGGCAAAGGCAGTAGCATGGGATTATTTGTAAATCATTTGCCTGCCATAAATTTTAATAGAATAAATACGGTCTATAAACATGGATAAACTATATTTTAAAAAAGCGGAAAAGGAAGATGCCGCTATTCTGGCTGAGTATCGTTTCAAAATGTTTGACGATATATTTCCGGAAGACAATCTGAGTGAAGGA
>CAZODG010000005.1:20885-28246 GCA_964578525.1 uncultured Actinomycetota bacterium | reverse complement strand
AATGCTAAAATGTAAAATCGTTTTAAAATAAATAGTCAGCGGAGAGGAAATAAATAGATGCCAAATATAAAGTCACAGGAAAAGAGAGACAGACAGAATATAAAAAGAAGAATCAAGAACAGGGTTCTGAAGACCCGGATAAAAACCGATCAAAAAAGACTTGGTGAAGCTGTAAAAAGTAAAAATAAAGAAGAAGCTGAAAAGAGCTTCAACATACTTTCCAAACATCTCGATAAAGCCGTAAAAGGAAGTGCCGTTCATAAGAACTTTTCAGCCAATAAAAAATCCAAAGCGGCAAAACAGATTAGCTCCATTAAAAATCCTAAAAAAAATTAATTTATATCTATAATTTCTAAAATCAATTTTTTTGCCAGTTGTTCGTTTTCGACACTGCTTACTCTGAAACCGATATCGTATTTATTCAATATATCAAAGACCCTGAGTATTTCGTTCTTGTTGTAATTATCACTTAACCTGATATATTTGTTAACAAGACTTCCGATGAAATAAGGCTGGACCTTCATGCTATTACCAATATAATCCGTTACAAGCGAACTGCTGTTCCCCGATTTGATGTATAAAAAACACTTAAACATCCTGTGAATCAAGGTCACCAACCCGATCAGGTTCTGTCCATCATCCAGTACAGATTTCAATGCTTTTATGCTGCCATCTTTGTCCCTTTTACCTATGGAATCTACCAGATCGAAAATTTTTAATGAATAAATACGGTTTACCAGCGCCCTTACAGTATTCTCGTCTATTACTTTTTTTTCTTCCGAACTTATATAATCATAAAGTTTGTCATACTGCCTCTTGAGTAGATTAAAATCCATGTTTATGTTTTCTATCAGCAGTGCGGCTGCTTTTTCGGTAAATCTTACTCCGTCGGATTGGGATTTTTCATCGAGCCATTTTTTTAAACTGCCGCTTAAAGGTGCTTTGAGTTGAGCGATTTTCCCGGCACTCCTTATTGAATCCAGCAGCGCAGCATTCAACTTCTGTGTCAATGCGGTAATAAAAAAAACTATATTTCCGCTGTTGCCGGGAGTACCTGTCATGAGGTTCGATACTCTTTTCTGGAGGTTTGGGGGTACTTTATCCATATGTTTTATTACCACTATCTTTTTGGGAGAAAATAAAGAAGGGGTATTTATATAGTTAGTAAATTCTTCTTCATCTATTCCCTCCATGCCGCTAAACGCTTTGAAGTCAGTGTCAAAATTGATCTTTCCTCTGAGATGACTCTTTACGCTCTCTATCCTTTCTTCCAGTACCGGCTCACTTTTGCTTATATATAAATAACATGGTAAGAGTTTCTCCAATTTAAAAGATTCTTTTTTTGAATTATTAGTTTTCATCTCTACTTAATAAACAATAAATTTTGGAAAATGTCTATGTAAAGCCTATTGATCGCGGTATGGTTTATGTTTAGTTTATACCAAGCGCATCCTTTACCTGGTCTTTGGTCATATCGGACCTCAAACGCTGATCATGGAGTAGTCGTATAATGGCGCGATCTATCTGTGAATATTCTTCTGTACTGGTCCATCCCTGGTAAAAAATACTCTCCTGATAACGCCATGAATCATTCATCAATCCGGTACCCTGGGTTAATTCTTCCCGGATCAGATGGGAGCGTTCCTGCTGATTCACCCCATCCAGAGCAATAAGGATATTAGCTTTAAAAATATCCCCGGCGGCATCCAACCAGCCCCAGAAAAATCCCTTGTTTCCTGGTACGTAATTGGGTTCTATTGATGAAAATTGGCTTACATTTGTAAAGTAGATATCTACATTCTGATTATCGGTAACGATACTAAAAAAAGTGCTGCTTGACAGATTGTTTAGTTCAGCTACTACAAGATTTAGTGTTTCCAAATCTGCATCTGTGGGTGAACCATTAATCTTGATTCTGATATCGTTTGCCCATTTGTGCAGTACGGAATCGGAGGAACCATACTCGGCGCCAAATGCTATTTCAAAGAAGTATTCTATCTCCTGTCTGCTATAAACCCCTTCTTCCTCTTCTGCTGTTACTTCTTCTTCAACCGAAAGAGTAGTTTCTTCCTCTGATAAAACAGCTTCTCCTGTGTCCGTTGTTTCTTCTACTGCTGGCACGTTCTTAATACAGGCAGAGGAAAAGCTCAAAAGCAAAAATAAAATTAAAAAAAAGATAATTAATCCAAATTTTTTCATATATAGCTTTTCTCAAAATAGATTAACACATTTTAACATTTCTAAAATTTTTAATAAATTTCTTCTCCTAAACTTAAACCGAATTCCATAACCCATCTAATTTCTAGGTGTTTTTTGAGTTTTTCTGATTAAATCTATTTTAATTACCAGCATATAAATTATAAGAAATATGATTAGAAGTACTATATAATAAACTACTGCATTTTTTACCGTGAAGCTTTCAAAATTAATGACACAAAAATCCAGCTTACCTAAAGTTTTTACCGTTTTAAATATATACTCAAAAAAGATAGAGCCTGACTTTAAGATAAAGCTCCCTGCAGGCGGCCAGATTATAATCAAGAGAGAAGAAACTATTAAAATAGAGAGAAGAATATAAAATGCCGGAATTACAAGCATGTTTGCCACCGGTGAAATTAAAGATACTTCTTTGAAAAAATATGCTGAAATTGGAAACAGGATAACCTGAATCGATATAGTAATAAGAATAATCTTTAAGAAATATCTTACTGCCGGATTTAAAGATATAAACCTTTTTTTAAATAGCTTTAATATTGTTGGATAAATAAAAATAAGCGCTGCTATGGAACCATATGACATCCAGAATCCCAGATCATCAAGAAAATAAGGATTATAAATAACGATTACGATATAAGAAAGATAGAGTAAGATCTTAAGGCTGTATTCCCTGTTCCAGCTTCTGGCAAGTAGTGCAAGGAGGACCATTATCGAGGCTCTCAGCATGCTTGCCCTCTCCCCCACCAAAAAATTATAGGTAGTTAAAAAAATAACAGTGGTCCAGAATATAAAATTTGATGATTTTATCTTTTTAAGAATCAAATAAATCAGGGAAACAAAAAAGGAAAGATGCAGCCCTGAAATAGCAAACAGATGATATACCCCGCATTTTTTAAAGGCTTCAGTTAAATAGTCCGGAACATTTTTCCTATTCCCCAGTATTACCGCCTCGGCTACGCAGGCATCTTCGCTTCCCAGGCTGTTATAAAAAGTATTTTTCAGACAACTGTATAACATTCTTCTGAACTTGAACATTCTGAAACTAAAACCTCCCGGTTCTATCTTTTCCACACTTCCTGCTTCGGTATTAAATATTATCCCGTTATATCCTATCGTATTTATATATCCGGAGTCGTCCTTTTTAAGAATCCCCGCTAATCTTAAATAATCATCCCTTGATATCCACTCTTTACTGGTGCCGTCTAATTTTACATTTACAAGTTCTGCTGTATCGGAAAAAATAGCAGAATTTCTATAGCCTCTGGAGGGATATATTCTATCTACTGTAAATAAAAATTCTATCCTCCCATAACGGTACCCCGGGTGATCCGATACTCTGCCTTCAATAGTAATGCTATCTCCGGTCAAATTATTATTTTTATACAGGGATTGAAATACATTTTTATTTTCTTTGTATTTATAAATACTTATAACCGAGTTCCCTATAAGAAATAAAATCAAAAAGGGAACCATAACGAGAGTTACAAGCCTTGCTATAATTTGTTTGTTTTGAAATAGAGATTTATCATGGAGCGAAAACCTGCATTTTTTTTGAGATCCACTTTTTGCTGAAACGTCCGGGAAATTCTCTCCGGGCAGGGCCCTCCTTATAATCAAAATCTCTATAATCAGAAGTATCGCTACAATTATTATCCTGGCTGTGGATAAATAAATATCAAATAGATTATATTCTCTTCCCGCATATATTCCTGCGGTCAGTCCCAGAGCCCAGAAAAGGTAAAACTCTCTTTGGAAAAATGATAATATTTTCCTTCCTGCATTATTCAAAAAGAAACGTATTTTTCGATTTCTTCATATTTTTTTTCTCCTATGCCGGAAACATTTTTTAGTTCTTCTTTTTTCTTGAAAGATCCATTACTTTCCCTGTATTCGATAATATTATTTGCTATCACGGGACCGATTCCCGGAAGTGATTCCAGTTCTTTTAAATTGGCGGTATTGATATTTACAGGTCCGGCAGTAGAAGAACCATAATCATTTGAATCATTCGCAAAAAATAAAGACTCACTGTCATTGATTTCTTCCAGGGATGGAATATATATCCTCTGGCCATCAAATACTATCTGGGCAAGATTGATTATCTCGAGACAGGAATTTTCAGTCTGCCCCCCCGCTATTTTCAGAAGATCTATTATTCTCTCACCTTCTTCTATCTCATAAACACCGGGATTTTTTACTTCACCGCATATATAAGCTTTTACGGTACTTATAATTCGTGGCAAATTATCTGAATTATCGCTGTTATCCATATCTCCCATACTGCCGGAAGAATTCTCTTTATTTTCGTACAACTTTTTTTCTTCATCAGTCTCTCCATTAGTATTTACTGCGCTTCCTTCCGATGCGGCACTTCCGATATTATTTTCAGGATAATAACTTCTGAGAATATTTTCCTTTCTTTTTATTTCGACCTGCTGGTTTATATAAAATATTGTAAAAAATGCTGCCAGGCAAAAAATTAATCCGAATATAGCAAAATAAAAATGTTTTTCTCTTTTATACCTGATTTTATCCATAAAGAATCTTGCTCTGCTTATTTTTTCTTTGATATCCATTAAATTCATATATCAATATTTAGTAATTAATGCATATAAGCTTTTATACATTAGCATATATAAAAGAAATAATAAAGTAAAAAAATTAGAAAGACGATAGTGGATATAATGAAAAATCCTGATAAAATTATCTGTGGTTATAATGATAGAAAAATAGCACAGCAGGAGAACAAAATGACAGAAAAAATATTCTTACTGATAGAAAATGAATATCGAGATGAAGAAGTAATCTATCCTTATTATAGATTCAAGGATGCAGGGTATGAGGTGAAAATCGCGGGTCCGGAAAAGGGAAAGCAATACAGAGGAAAATACGGAACTTTTTTAAAATCGGACCTCGCAGTTTCTGAAGCCAATCCGGATGATGCAGCTGCGCTTATCATTCCCGGAGGATATGCACCAGATAAAATGAGGATAAATAAAGATATGGTCGACCTTGTTAAAAAGATGAATCTTCTGCAAAAAGTCATCGGGGCAATATGTCATGGCGGATGGATGCTTGCCGAAGCCGATATTATAAAGGGCAAGAAAGTTACCGGTTATATATCAATAGCCACTGATTTAAAAAACGCCGGAGGCGAGTATCTGGACAAGGAAGTAGTAGTGGATGGCAACATTGTGACATCAAGAAAACCCGATGATCTTCCTGCATTCTGCAGGGCAATTCTGAAGCTTATAGAAGTTTAGGAAAATAAATATTTTACAATTTTAAAACAATATATACTAATATTAATAAAAAGATAAGGCTTCACTTTTACATGAAGCCTTACTTGCCTTGCTATAAAACAAATAGTGCAATTACTCGCCTTCGTAACCTATATAAGGGACAATACCAAACTGATTGCATAGACTAATAAATTCATCAGAGTGAGTAAATCCTATTACTACTATTTCTCTTGTCATACCGGCATTCATCCTGGAAAGCCAGATATTGTAATTATCCTGGCTTGGTTCTCTATCAAAAAATACTTCATATAAAAACATAATAAATTCAGAATTAGTATAACCCGAGATTCTAGTTTGACACTCTTCACCAAAAATAAATCCATTCATCAGATCTTCGCCAGTTACATTGCCGCTTCTTATTCTGGCTAGCCAATTATTAAATCCCGTCTGATCTGGAGGCCTGGTGAAAAACCTGCTATAAAGCATTGTTACGAAGCCAGTATCATTTTTCTCATAAAATCCTATGTCTGTTCTTTCCCAGGCATTCGGTTCTGGTTCAGATTCCCGTACAGTTGTTTCTGTAACCCCTGTACCTACTCCAGCCTGTTCTATAGTAAGAGTTGCAGCATTACTTGTAAGAGCAGCATTGGTAGTAACTGTAACGTTTCCAGTGGTTGTTCCTGCTGGTATGTCCAGTACTATCTGGGTATCTGACCAGGTTATCCCAGCAGTTATATCTCCAGAACCAGCAAAGGTCACTTTACCTCCACCCTGTGCAGCTTCAAATCCTGTACCATTTATGGTCAGTGCATCTCCAATAGAAGCTGAAGTAGGATTTAGGCTTGTTATCTCAGGTCCTATAGTAAGAGTTGCAGGATTGCTTGCAATACCACCATCAGGTGTTACTGTAACGTTTCCCGTTATTGTGCCAGCCGGTATATTAAGCACTATCTGCGTATCTGACCAACTGGTTACAGTAGTTGTGGGTCCAGAACCGGCAAAGGTCACCGTACTACCTGCACCCTGAGCTCCGAATGCTGTACCATTTATGGTAAGTGAATCTCCAATAGAAGCTGAAGTAGGATTTAGGCTTGTTATATCAGGTTCTATAGTAAGAGTTGCAGCATTACTTGTAAGAGCAGCATTGGTAGTAACTGTAACGTTTCCAGTGGTTGTTCCTGCTGGTATGTCCAGTACTATCTGGGTATCTGACCAGGTTATCCCAGCAGTTATATCTCCAGAACCGGTAAAGGTTACTTTACCGGTACCCTGTACAGCTCCGAATGCTGTACCATTTATGGTAAGTGAATCTCCAATAGAAGCTGAAGTTGGAACTAGAGTAATGACCGGCCAATCTGCATATAAGAAATTTGGGATCATAAGCAAAACAATCAGTAAAGCAAGACAAAAAATCATAATTTTCTTCAAATTTCTTAATTTTTTCATTACCAAGCATCTCCTTTAATTACTATTATATTTTAAATCCATATATAATATTTAATAAATGGTATTTACTTTTATTATAAACTTATTAGAGATATTATACAAACTTTTATTATTTTAATTCTAAATGTACATGTTCAATTACAATCGAAGAGATGATAATCATTAAGAAGTTTTAATAATGAAAAATTGCTTGTCTAAATAAGAACGATTAGGAATCCAAACCTTGATAAGTTGTAAAATTAGTTATTTCTCTATTTTTAAGTTAAGTTCTGAAATTAATACAAGCTTAGAAAAAAATATTTTTTTCTCTTTTCTTTTAATGTCTGACCACAATATTTATAAGTTTATTTGGTACGACTACTTCCTTTAAAATCTTTTTACCTTCGGTGTAAATTTTTACCTTTTCCGAAGAGAATGCATGTTTTTTAATTTCTTCAGCAGGAGTATCCAAGGGTA
>CAZODG010000005.1:0-20785 GCA_964578525.1 uncultured Actinomycetota bacterium | reverse complement strand
TTTTCCGAAGAGAATGCATGTTTTTTAATTTCTTCAGCAGGAGTATCCAAGGGTAAATCTATCCTGTCCCTTAGTTTTCCGTTAACCTGCAATACAATTGTGACCATATCTTCCGCGGCAATTTCCGCGTCATAATCGGGCCATTCAACTCTATGGATACTTCCGGTATTTCCCGAACTGATCCACAGCTCTTCCGTAATAAATGGCGTGATCGGAGAAAGAAGGATAAGTAATTTCCGGGTCAATTCTTTAATAAGGGAAATATTTTTCTTATTATCCGGGACTTCATCCTGATATTTATAAGTCAAATTAACCAGCTCCATAATGGCGCTTATAGCGGTATTGAAATTAAATCTTTCCAGCATATCATTTGTTACCTTTTTTATGGTCCGGTGTAATTTCCTGTATAATTCCATTTCAAATTTACTTAATTCCATATTCCTGAATTCATCCCTGATATCTTTACCGGAAGGATGCAAGTTGCCTGCCAATTCAATATTTTTAGTAACGAGTCTCCACACTCTGTTTAGAAATCTATTCGCGCCTTCTACTCCGCTGCCGCTCCATTCTACAGGACTACCGGCAGGTCCCATAAAAAGTATATACAATCTCAACGTATCCGCTCCGTATTTATTATAAATTTCGGATGGATTTACTATATTTCCTTTGGATTTTGACATTTTCTGACCACCCAGATACACAATACCGTGAGGAAAATATTTTATAAAAGGTTCCCTGAATTTTACAAGTCCGCTGTCATAAAGTACTTTAATAAAAAACCTGGCATATATAAGATGCATGCTTGCATGTTCTATCCCTCCTATATATTGATCAACAGGCATCCAGAAATCCACTTCTTTGCTGTCAAATGCGGCCTTATCTTCATGCGGACTGCAGTATCTTAAAAAATACCAGGAGGAACATACAAATGTATCCATAGTATCTGTTTCTCTTCTGGCTTTGCCTCCGCACTCCGGGCAGGCAGTGTTTACAAATTCGTCACAGTAAAAAAGAGGCGATAGACCCCTGGGTTTAAAATCCACATCGTAAGGGAGCAGCACGGGTAAATCTTTTTCCGGAACCGGAACGATGCCGCACCGATCGCAATAAATAATAGGTATTGGCGCACCCCAGTATCTCTGTCTCGAAATCAACCAATCCCTTAATTTATAATTAACATGAAATTTTCCTATACCTTTTTCTTCAAGATAAGAAGTAACATCTTTTCTTCCTTTTTCGGAAGCCATGCCGCTGAATTTTTCTGAATTTATCATTATGCCTTCTCCGCTGTAGGCAGCATCAAGCTCAGGATGATTTTTTCCGTCAGGAGATATCACCTCTATTATGGGAATGCCGTATTTCGATGCAAATTCATAATCCCTCTGGTCATGAGCGGGAACAGCCATTATCGCCCCTGTTCCATATTCCAGCAGAACATAGTTAGCGATCCAGACGGGAATTTCCCGGCCATCCAGAGGATTTATTACATATCTTCCCGTAAAACAGCCTACTTTTTCGATTTCAGCGGAACCCCGCTCTATATCGCTCTGGCGGGAAATTATATCTTTTGTTTTTTCAATCTCCCTCCTGCGATCCTCTTTTTCTATAATTTTATCTACAAGCGGGTGTTCCGGAGCAAGAATGAAAAAAGTGACTCCGAACAGCGTATCGGGCCTGGTGGTAAATACAGGAATGGAAATATTTTCACTGCCGGAAAGTTTAAAATCAACCATTGCCCCTTCGCTTCTCCCGATCCAGTTACGCTGGATAGAAAGGACTCTCTCCGGCCATCCTTCCTCGAGTAGTTTCATATCATCAAGAAGCCTCTGTGCGTAAGCCGAAATTTTTAAAAACCACTGAGAAAGTGTTCTTTTCCCAACTATGCTATCGCATCTTTCACATCTGCCTGAAATAACCTGCTCATTTGCCAGAACTGTCTGGCAGGATCCGCACCAGTTGACCGGGGCTTCTTTTTTCTCTGCCATGCCCATTTTATAAAACAGCAGAAAGAACCATTGTGTCCATTTATAATAATCCGGGTCGGATGTTATGATCTCATCATCAAAATCATAACTGATCCCCATCCGCTTAAGAGCTTTTCTCATCTTATCAATATTAGCCATGGTACTTTCCCTCGGATGCATGCCATTTTTTATGGCGGCATTTTCCGCCGGCAGCCCAAAGGCATCAAAACCTATTGGGTGAAGAATATTGTACCCTTTCCTCGAAAGAACCTTTGCTATGACATCTCCGATAATATAATTTCTAGCATGCCCCATATGAGGTTCCCCTGAAGGATAAGGAAACATTTCAAGCATATAATATTTTGAACCTTTTTTATCAGACTTAAGAGAATAAATTTTTTCTTTCTCCCATTTCCCGGATAATTTATTTTCTATTTCTTCCGGCTCATAAGATTCATTTACAGATATTTTTCCCAAATTTTAACCTCTTTAATAACTGGTTTGATTAACGCTTAAGTCCATTTTATTTCTTTGGAATCTCTCCATAATTTTTCAAGCTGGTAATACTCCCTTAGCTGCTCGGTAAAAATATGGATCACAAAATCATCGTAATCGATCAAGATCCAGTTCCCTTCGGAAAATCCGCTGACATTAATGGGATACCGGTTATTTTTTTTTAGATTAAGACGGATTTCTTCCTCTATTCTCCTTGTCAGCCTGGTGTTTTTTACGCTGATTATTAAGAAGTAATCAGTGATGGCCAATCTTGATCTCATATCCAGAATTTTTATATAGTCCGCTTTTTTTTCATCCGCAATTCTGGCTGCTGTTTTTACTGCTTCAATTGTATCCTTGTGCTTCTGTTTTGTACCGGCTGTTTTTTCTATCACTTACTTGTATAATCACTCCCCAGGGTTATACCGATATCCACATTATCTTTATTATCATCCGAATATCCAATCACTCCAACATCCAGCCTTTGCTGTATTCTTTGTGCTATTTCATTTATTCCTTCCCTGGATGTAAAAATTGTTATCCCGGTCTCTGTATAATTAAAATTACCGGCACTTTTTGGTTCCAGCAGTATTGCAGTTTCTTCCCCGGAATTGAAATAATCTTCGAGAATATCCGTAACTGTTGCAGCCAGTCCGGCTGTTCCTTCACCATTTAAAACTATTATTTTTACCAGCTGCTCTTCAGTCTCACTTTCTGCCTCGCCTGATGCTATCGCCAAATAATCTGTTCCCAGGATCAATACAATATCAGAATCGATTGCTTCCTCTTCCCTTACATTTATAACTCCCGTCCCCAGTATCTTCTTTACTTCGTCTGCCGCAGCCAGTGTATTTTCATCCTGGGTATAAACAAGTATCTGAGTACTGTCGTAGGTATTATCCGAATTTTTAACTTCTACTATTTCATATTTGTTTCTGTCATCTTCAAATTTAAGAGCTTTTAAGGTTTCGGAAGTCTTAGCCGCAAGACCAATGGCTTCCGGAGATTTAAATGCCCCGTTTAATACGGTTATCTTTACCGTATCCGTGAAACTGGAAACTTCTTCCTCTTCTGTAACCATTCCGTCTTTACTGAAGATCTGGGCAAGTTCGGAAATATCCCCCATTATATATACAATACCCATTCCCTCAAGTGGTGTGGGCTCTGATACACCAAGCGCATAGGACAATTTTTTATCCGGTTCTATACCGGAAAAAGTCGAGAATATTTTCAATCTTTCTTCCATATTCAGGTCCGTATCCATATAATCGTTTATAAGACTCAAATTAGCTGACAACTCCTCTGCGCTCCCGCCGGCAATTTCATCTATGATTGCATCAATTAAAATCTTCTGTTTTACAATTTCTTCTACCTGGACGTCCTGATCCATGCCGCTGAAATATTTGAGAAAATTCACCGCTTTGGTTCCGTCAATCAGGTTTTCCCCCTGTACAAGATCAAAAGTTGAATCATCATCATAGTTTTTGACTGTAATTCCCCCGTCAAGATTTATACTGACACCTCCGAGTTTTTCCACTACATTATAGACATCAAGAAGGATATAATAATCTACTTCCCTATTCAAACCCAGATTATTCTCAAGTGTTTCATTTAACCGCTCCATTCCTCCTATTCCCGCTGAATCACTTATCAAGCCCGCACCTGTTCCGGGTATATCCATCAGCGTGTTTACAGGGATGTATAGTGAAATTAATTTCTCCTCGCTGCTGTAATAGCTTGAAAAGATAATAGAACTGACTTCAGGTTCATCCAGATTTTCACCGGCACAGGCAATGACTAGATTTATATCCTGCCCCAGCTCAAGAGAACTTGGTATTGCTATCCTCTCTTCATCCGGTATTTCAACTTCAGAAGGAAGTTTGCTTTTAATCCACGGAACTAACCAAAAAATTACTGCAACTGCAATTAAAATGAGAACAAGAAGCACAGCCGTAATTCTAAAAATTATTTTTCTTCTTTTCTTTCTCTGCTTTATACGCTTACTTCTGAATCCCTCATCATCTACGCCTTCATCTTTATAACCCTCGAATTCAAAGTCCTCGTCCTTAAAGAAGTCGTCTCCGGATTCGTGTCTTTTTTTATCATCTTCTATATTATGAAAATCTTTATTACCGGAATATTCATCTTCTAATTCATTTTCATCTTCGTTGATAGACATTTTAAATACCTCCGCAAATATTATTCCAGATCTTTACCGTATCTGGATGTAACAATTTATCTTCCCTTATATTATATATTATATTATTTTTATAGACCTCTAATAAACACAAATTTATATTTACAATAGCAAGATCCCTGAGATTTTCCACTCCTTCGTAATCTCTGTCTTTTTCGATTTTATCTGCAATAAACAGGATCTTACTCAAAAGATCCATGCTGCAGGATCCGATGGTGTGCAGTCTAATCGCTTTAAGTATCTTCAGGTCGGAAATGTCAAAATCTCTTCGGACCAGATATTCGCCCACAAAACCATGCAAAAGCGGCGGACAATTTAATTCAAATTCGCTGACTTTTAGCTTTTCCTCTCTTGCAATTTTTATAAGTTCTTCATAATCGAATATTTTTCCGTAATCATGAAGGATACAGGCAATACACAGTTTAAAAAATTCTTTATCGGATAAATATTTTTTTGCAATACTGAAGGCAAATTCCAGAGTATTGATAGTATGCCTGTATAATGAAGCGGGCATAATGTTTTTAATTTTTCCAGTAAGATCCTCAAGATATTTTTTCTGATTTCCGGTTAAGGAAAAATCACTTTTTATAAAGTTCATTTTTTAATATATATTTATTAACCCCCTCAGGAAGCAGATAATCTATTGGCCTCTCATTTCTTATTCTATCTCTTATATCGGTTGAAGATATTGAAAGAGCAGGTATTTCCATTACATATATCTTTTTTTCTGCTGCTTTGATACTGCCGAAAAGCCTCTTTCTTAAATCATCTATTCTGAACAGATCATACCCGGGTCTGGTTGCAGCGATAAACTTGCATAAGGATACAATTTCACTTGTATCCTTCCAGGTCAATATCTCTAAAATAGCATCAGCCCCGGTTATAAAATAAAGCAGTGAGTCTCTGCCATATATTTCTTTTAGCTGCCTGACAGTATCTATTGTATATGACTTGCCTTTTCTGTCTATTTCCATTCTTGAAACGAAAAAACTGCTGTCAGAAGAAGTAGCAATAACAGCCATTATATACCTGTCCTCGGCACTTGCTATATCATTATCAATTTTATGAGGCGGATCTCCGGTAGGTATAAAAATCACTATATCCAGTTTAAACTGGCTCAAAGCTTCCTGAGCCGTGACCAGATGGCCAATATGGATTGGATTGAATGTACCTCCCATAATACCGATTTTTTTATATTGTTTCTTATTCTTTCCCATTATTCCCTTATCTGACCCTGACCAAGCACTATAAATTTATTGGCCGTCAATTGCCGCAGTCCCATGGGGCCTCTCCAGTGAAGTTTCTGTGTGCTTATTCCGATTTCTGCGCCAAGTCCAAACTCCTCGCCATCCGTGAATCTGGTGGAAGCATTTACAAAAACCGCTGCGGAATCTATTTTATTCGTAAAATAAATAGAGTTTTCATAGTCCGATGTTATTATAGTCTCGGTATGATGGGAACCGTATTTGTTAATATGATTTACAGCTTCTTCAATACTGTCGACTATCCTGACCGCCATTTTATAATCCAGATATTCTTCATACCAGTCTTTTTCAGAAGCCAACTCCATGGAAGGATAAATTTTTTTGGATTCAGGACATCCGAGAAGCTTTACATTTTTTTCTTCAAGTTTTTTAAGCAATAAAGGCAATATTTTACCGGCAACACCACTATGTATTAATAATTTTTCAGCAGCGTTGCATACACTTGGACGCTGCGTTTTTGCATTTACTACTATATCGGTAATGATGTTCGTGCTTATCCCATCCAGCACATTATCAATATATATGTGACAATTTCCAATTCCGGTCTCGATCACCGGTATTCTGGAATTCTCTACAACACTGTCGATAAGGCTCTTTCCACCTCTTGGAATAAGGACATCTATGTATTGCCTTAGCTGCATTAATCTCGTTACATCTTCTCTATCCGCTGAGGGAACAATCTGTATAATGCTTTGAGGAAAACCATTATCCTCCAGACCCCTGCCCATTACCTCCACCAATTTTTTATTTGTATTAAGTGCATGAGAACTTCCTCTTAAAATAATACAATTTCCTGCTTTTATGCACAGAATCGAGGCATCTATGGTGACATCAGGTCTGGCTTCATATATTATTCCGATAACTCCCAGAGGTACCCTTATATTTTTTAAGATCAGTCCATTCGGAAGGTTATAACCAAAAATTACTTCTCCTACCGGATCCTCGAATTTGATGATCTTATCTATACTTTCAGCTTTTTTTTCTATCCTCTCCCTGTTAAGTTTCAACCTGTCAAGCAGACTTTCGGACACTCCCTTTTCTTCGGATGCCTTCATATCCTTTTCATTTTCTTTTATGATCTCTTCGGCGCTGCCAGTAAGATGCTTCGATATGTCGGATAATATTTTATTTTTGATTCTGGTTCCGGCATTAGAGATAAACTTTGTATTTTCTTTTGCCTTCTTCGCTATTTCCAATATTATATCCATAAATTCCTCCGGTTTTAGTTATTATAACATAAAAAACCCGGTGAAAATCATTCATTAAAAACTACCAGACAATCCCTGTGAATCACTTCTGTACACATGGAATCGTCAAATTCTGACAGGATCTTCTTTTTATTTTTACCTTTTATTTTCTGCATATCTTCACTTGAAAAGTTACATATTCCCCTGGCAATTAACTTGCCGTCAAGCGAAAATACCTGCAATGTGTCGCCCTTATCGAATTTACCCTCTACGCTTACTACTCCGACTGCCAGTATGCTTTTACCTTTGTCCAGTACGGCTTCTTCCGCTCCCTGGTCTATTACCATTGCTCCTCTTGTTTTTTTCCCAAATGCTATCCATTTTTTTATACTTTTTACTTTTTTCGTAGTCTGAGGCGCGAAGAAAGTCCCCGAGTCATCTCCGGCAACAATATTATTTAAAATATTTTTTTTCTTGCTGTTTGCTATTATTGTCTTTATACCGGAAAAGGAACAGATTTTGGCCGCTTTTATTTTAGATTCCATTCCACCTATACCGTACGTTGATCCGATTCCCCCGGCGGCACGTTCTATATCTTCATTTATTTTGTCAATATATGGGATCAGCTTCGCACCGCTGTGAATCCTTGGATCTTTATCAAATACTCCGTCTATATCGGTCAGGATTATTAAAGTGTCTGCTTCCGCCAGAATAGCGACCAGGGCAGCCAGCTGATCATTATCGCCAAATTTTATTTCATCCACGGCCACACTGTCATTTTCATTGATGATCGGTATGATGTTCAAACCAATTAAGTTTTTTATTGTATTTTTTATATTTAGATATTGCTTCCTCCGTGTTGTGTCTTCATGCGTCAGAAGTATCTGGCCAGTCTTTAAATTATTCTTAAGAAATAGATCGCTATAAGTACTCATAAGTTCCACCTGTCCCACAGATGCAGCTGCCTGCAGCATAGTTATATCTTCAGGTTTCTTTTTGATCTTCAGGCTCTCCAGACCTGCGGCAATTGCTCCGCTGGTCACTATGATCACTTCAATTCCTCTGCTAACCAGAGAACTTGCCTCATCCACGAACTTCTTCATGCTGGTCCTATCCAGTCCGCCTGATTTTAAGGTCAGGCTGCTCGAACCTATTTTTATGACTATTCTTTTAATATTTTCTAAATACTTTTTTCTATCTTCCATTTATTACCTCGCAAATAAAATTTTATTCTGTCATTGAAAAAACAAGTCTGCCTATAATTATGGTGCTGCCTTCGCTGATACCCATTTTCTTCAGCGTATCGGCAATTCCAATTTTATTTAGTCTTTCTTTTAAATAATCCAGCGCTTCTTCGTTTTCCAGATTGGTCATGGCCACCATTCTTTCCAATCTTTTATTCTTTACAGTATACTCATTATTGTTTTTTTCAATTTCGATTTTTTCAATCCCCGGACCTTTTTTATCCAGACTATAAATCCTGGTCATTTCACGTTTTTTAAGCTCTATATCTCTATCTTCCCTGACTTCTTTCCTGTACGTATCTATCTTTTCGTATAAATTCCAGATCAATCCGTCAAGGCCCTTGCCTGTGACTGCCGAAATCAAAAAAACATCCTTGCCGCTCTTTTCCTCCAGAACTTTTTTAATTCCATATAGTACGGCATCGTCTGTTATCAAATCGATCTTATTCAGTAAAACTATATAATCTTTATTGTATACTTCTACATTATATAGCCTTAATTCCTCTCTTAAAATATCGAAAGTATCGATTATGTCTTCGCTTTTGTCTATTATCCTCTGCCCGTCCAGGACTATTGCCAGCACCGCAGCTCTGGTAATATGCTTGAGAAATTTATCCCCGAGACCTATTCCTTTATGTGCACCCTTTATAAGTCCCGGAACGTCAGTCACTACGAAATTATCATCATCAACCGTTACCACGCCCAGGTTTGGAGTCAAAGTAGTAAATGGATAATCTGCAATTTTAGGCCTTGCCGAGGATATTCTGCTGATTATGGTAGACTTACCGGAATTTGGAAATCCGACCAGTGCTGCATCTGCGACCAGTCTGAGTTCGAGACCTATCCAGAAATCTTCTGTTCTTTCCCCCAATTCCGCAAATGCAGGAAACCTTCTTTTTGCGGATACAAAACTGGAATTTCCTCTGCCGCCTATTCCGCCTTCCGCAATGACAATTTTATCTCCCGGGGCATTAAGATCGGCAATCATATCTCCCTTCTCATCTTTGACGACTGTACCCACCGGTACATCTATTATCCGATCCATTCCGGCTTTGCCATTTCTGTTATTGGCAGCACCGTTTTTACCGTTTTCGGCCTTAAAATGTATTTTCTTTTTAAATGCATATAATGTACTTAAATTTTCCGTTGATTTTATTATTACATCTCCACCCTTTCCTCCGCTTCCCCCGCTGGGAATTTTTCTTGCTCCGCTATTTAAATTGAAAAAGGTGACCATGCCATTCCCACCGTCTCCTGCTTTTATATTAATTTTGGCTTCATCTAAAAACATAACATTTCCTAAAATGAGGTTAAATAAAATAGTTCAAACTATTATAATTCAAAAACCGCTTTATATATTTTTTTCTGCATCATCAGATCCAATCCTTTTTTAAAATCCGAAAGCGGCAATACTCCCGAAAGCAGTGGGGATATTTTTAATTTTTTACCGGTTACAATATCAAAAGCGCGTTTTAACGATTCGGGTGTAGCCGAATAAGAACTCATTATAGTCAGTTCCCTTTTATACACATTTTCTAAATCGATCACGAATCGGCTTTCCTTCCCCGAGGCTCCGAAAATACTCGCCGTGCCGCCATCTCTAATATATGAAAGGGCATCACCCAGCGTATTTTTATTTGTCACAGTGAGTATGGCGGCATCTATACCTTCGGTTGTAATATTTTTAATCTCACCGGTCACTATTTTATTTGAAGGATTTATAATATGGTCCGCCCCCAGTGTTCTTGCCAGAGATAGTCTCTCATCATCCAGGTCAATTGCCACAACCTTTCCACCCGATGATTTAATCAGCTGTATAAACAACATTCCTATGACCCCGGTTCCGACTACAGAAAATATATCGTTTTTGCGAAAAGCGATCCTATCCATAGCCCTTATACAGCAGGCAAGAGGTTCTATGAATAATGCTTCCACAGGATTAAGATACGGAGGAACCTTAAAGGTTGTATATTTTATATGTTCTCCCGAAAGTCTTACATACTGGCAAAATGAACCCGGATATATATTTGTTTCTTTAAAATGTCTGCACATCGAATGATTGCCGTGCAGACAGTAATGGCATCTGTAACATGGTATATGGTGTGCCGTTACAACTATATCGCCTTTTTCAAACTCGTTTACATTCTTCCCGGTTTCTACTACTCTTCCTACAATCTCATGACCGAAAACCGCCGGCTTTTTCACTCCGGGATCCATTATCTTTACGATGTCGGAACTGCACAGACCCGTATATAACATTTCGATCAGCATTTCATCTTGCAGTATTCCAGGCCTGTCTATTTCTTCAAGTTTAAATTTATTCTGACTGTAACAAAGTAAAGCTTTCATAATGATGAAGCAACGATATTGTATTTTATACCCTTTTGCTGGTCCATTAGTTCCAGCGCGGTTATAAGTTTTTCAAGAGGTATATCGGCAGTTATAAATTTACTCGCATCGATCTTCTTTGAAGTTATCAGATCGAATGATTTTTTTACATGATTGGGAGTATGATGATAAACCCCTTTTATAGTAAGTTCTGAGTAATGAACTAGTCCGGTATCTATATTAATAGAAGTATCCGGCATACAACCTCCAAATAGATTTATAATTGCTCCCTTCCTTCCCATAAGGATGGCCATTTCCCATACCCGGGGTATCCCGGTGGCATCAATTGCCACATCCACGCCCCTTTCTCCTTCTGTCAGGCTTTTTACTGCCTTTATCTGGTCATCCACTTTTGTAACATTAATTGTATAATCGGCCCCGAAATGCCTGGCATGCTCCAGCCTCTCATCCGATAAATCCAGAGATATTATGGTTGCACCTTTTAACCTGGCAACAGCTATGAACATAAGCCCTATTGGTCCCGCTCCATTAATCGCTATCTTGTCCCCCGCTTTTATGCAGGATTCTTCGATGCCATGCACCACACAGGCAAGCGGCTCTAAAAGCGCAGCTTCTCTGTAGTCTATATCATCCGGTATCTTATATGTATTTTTCTTTAATATGTTTGACGGTATTTTTATATATTCTGCATAAGCGCCGTTATTATATTTGATATTCTCACAAAGGGAATATCTCCCAAGTTTGCAGTAATAGCAATTAAAGCACGGAACACTGTTTGCAGCCACCACCCTACCGCCTACTTTAAAGCCATCTACCTCGCAGCCTGTCTCTACGATATCACCGGCCCATTCATGGCCAAAAACCGAAGCCTTTTTTATCATAGTAGGATGACCTCTTTTATATGTTTTAAGATCCGAGCCGCAGGTAAGGGCGCTTTTTATTTTAACCAGTACCTCATCGCTGCCAATGAGCGGTATATCTATATCTTCAAACCTTATATCTTTCGGTCCATAAAATAACTGTGCCTTCATTTTACTTTTCATAGATCGATCCTGTAGAATTATTATAATAATCAACTATTAAATATATTACTTAAATATTACAGAAAGAATTTTACCAGTCAAGCAAATAAAAATTGCCAATTTGCAGATAATAAACAGGATCTTCACATTAGCATGTAAATTTTTACAATTATTCTCTAAAATAAGAAATTATGAAGAAAATATGGATATTATTTCTAACTTTTCTTAAGATAGGAAGCTTTACATTCGGAGGGGGATTTGCCATGATCCCTTTAATCGAGCGGGAATTGGTCGATAAGAAAAAATGGATCTCGCAGGATGAGATGGTCGACATTCTATCTATTTCACAGGCTTTCCCCGGGGCAGTTGCCGTAAACCTTGCTATATTAATAGGGAGAAAAATCGGAGGATATACAGGCGCTTTACTTGCTCTTCTTGGTGTGATACTTCCATCTTTTCTGATCATCCTTCTCGTGGCAAGATTATTTATCTATGTAAGCAATATTGGAGTAGTTATAGCCGCTCTCAAAGCAATAAGCGCAGCTATAGTGGCACTGCTGATTTTCGCAGTCGTTAGAATATGGAAAGCAGGTATAAAAGATAAAATAAGTCCAATAATAACATTAGCGGCTCTGATTCTGCTCATCGGAACCAGGATTCACCCTATCTATATTGTCATAATAGGAATTTTATTTGGTCTAATATATTACGGATTCCGGATCATTAAGATGAGGAAAAAGCAAAAATGATTTACCCTGAATTATTACTTATTTTCTTTAAAATAGGCCTATTTAGTTTTGGCGGAGGATATGGGATGATCCCCATTATCGAAAGAGAGATAGTAACCCGCGGCTGGCTTACCAGTCAGGAATTCGTAAATATAATATCCATTTCGGAAATGACCCCTGGTCCGATTGCCATAAACACAGCTACTTTTATCGGATACAGACTCGGAGGAATTCCGGGAGCAGCGCTTGCTACTATCGGAGTGGTCCTGCCGTCATTTATCTTGATTTTAGGTATCTATATTTTCTTATCCAAATATCAACAAAGGCAAATAATAAAAGACACTCTTTATGGAATCAGACCTGCAGTGCTGGCATTGATCATGCAGGCTGTTATATTCGTAGCCATAAACACATACTTTAAAGAAGGAACGGGCATCAGGGATCTATTGAATATAAGTTCAGGAAGTCATATCCTGGAGACCATAAATCCTGCTGCCATAGCAATTACAATAGTAAGTTTAATAGTATTATTTTTAACCAAAATACATCCAATTCTGGTAATTCTGGCTGCCGGTGCAATCGGGGTTATATTGCATTTTGTAGGAGTACTATAAAATAAGAAGAAATATTATGAAATGATATTTACTACTTTACCTTTTTTACTGTGTTTTATAAATTCTACTCTGCCATCAGCTTTTGCATAAATAGTGTGATCCCGGCCCACACCTGTATTGATACCCGGTCTGAATCTGGTTCCTCTCTGTCTTAAAATAATATTTCCGGCAATCACCATCTGACCTCCGGATTTTTTTAATCCTAAATATTTTGGGTTACTGTCTCTTCCGTTTCTACTGCTTCCTACGCCCTTTTTACTGGACATACCTTCCTCCTTTTATCCCTTCAGGCTTATCCTGTCCAAATGTAATATTGTAAGCAATTGCCTGTGCCCCACTTTTCTTCTGTATCTTTTTTTGGGTTTATATTTGAATGCAATTACTTTGTCTCCTTTTATTTGTTTCTTTATAGTAGCATTTACCGCAGCTTTAGAGATCAAAGGATTACCTATTTCTATCTTGTCCCCGTCACTGATAAGATTGACTTCCGAAAGTGTGACCTCATCTCCCTCTTTACCTTCGATTCTTTCCACTACTATATCTTTATTTTCTTCTACTTTATATTGTTTTCCGCCGCTTGTGATTATTGCGTAAATTTTATTCCTCCCTGTTTTCTCTTCAAATTACAGATTGACATACTATCATATATATTGCTGCCCTGTCAATTTAAAACATCTGCTATAAATACATCTTTCAATAAATTCTTCCTATTAAGCAAGCCCGAATATTAATTCCTAATTTCCGCTACGGCACTGGTTTTGGATACGGATTTAATTTCTATCTTGAGTCTCTGACCAATATATTTTCCTCCATTGATTATCTGCACAATATATCCGTCAACTCTTGAGATAGCATCGTTTTTATTATGAAAATATTGTTCTTCTGCCAATAAATCAAGAATATCACCGGTTTTAAAAGGTTTGGAAGCTTCTATTATTTCAGTAATCGAACCCTCTGCTGATATTATAAAAGCATCGATCGGCAACTTTGAATCACCCTGAATATTGATATATTTTTTTGTTATGTTTTCAAGATGTTTTAAATTTCTTCCGTCTGGACCTATAACAAGCGCCGCTATATTTGTATTTAATTTTATTAAGAAACCTTTTGTCTTGCTTTCTCTTGCAAGTCTTCTGATCTTTCTCTCAGTTTCAAGTCTTATTGTTTCCTCTGATTTTATATGGCCGGAACCGCCGCAGCAGGGACAGATTTTGCACATCGTATCAAGGATCCCGTCCGAGACATTTTTTCTTGTCATTTCCAGCAGACCCAATTTTGAAAACTGAAGTATTTCAGTTTTGGTTCTGTCATTTTCGAGACACTGCAAAAATCTACCGTAAACTTTCTTCCTGTCTTTCTCGCTGGCCATATCGATAAAATCTATCACTATTATCCCGCCGATATCCCGCAGCCTTAGTTGATTGGTAATTGTCTCCGCTGCCTCCAGGTTTGTTCTCAGAATGGTCTGGGTTGAACTTTTATTTGAAGTATATTTACCGGTATTGACATCTATTGCTGTCATTGCCTCTCCATGATCTATTACTATAAATCCTCCGGATTTTAACCAGACTTTCCTTTCGAGAGCGCCTCCTATAACCTCGTTGACATTGAAGGCTTCAAACAAATCGTCTTTTCCATGATGGACAATTATATTATTGAATTTAATCCCCACAGAGTACAGATACCGGCCAATTTCTCTTTTAAGAATTTTTTTATCTACATATATGGCACCGAACTCCTCAGAAAATACATCTCTCATCAACTTTAAAATTACCGAATATTCATTGAAAACGATACCGGGCTTATTTAAAGCAGAAGCTTTTTTCTTTATAAAATTCCATTTTTTTAAAAGCTGCTTTAAATCTTTTTTTAGTTTGGTTTTATCTGCTTGCCTGGCCGCGGTCCTGACAATTAATCCATAATCTTCACTTTTTATTTCTCCCGCAATCTTTTTTAAGTTCTCTCTTTCTTCTCCATAGATTTTCCTTGAGATTCCAATGCCCTTATTAAAAGGCGCCAGAACAAGATATCTGCCAGCAATAGATATGTAAGTAGTTATCCTCGCACCCTTTGTCTTCATAGGGTCCTTTGTTACCTGGACCAATACTATTTGATTTGGCTTAAGAACATATTGTATTTTCTTTGGTATCTCCACAGCATTATCATCATCCATATCCGGACCGACTTCATTGATATACAGAAAAGCATTTTTATCCTCATCTATATCAACGAAAGCCGCATCCAGCCCCGGAAGAATATTTTTGACCCTGCCCATATATATGTTTCCAACAAGAGATTTTTTATTCTTGCGGTCAAAAAAAAGCTGGGTAACCTTTTTTGATTCCAAAATAGCAATCCGGGTCTCATTTTTATCCGAACTTACTAACATTTCTTTATTCAATTTGCTCTCAGTCTCCTTTGCTCTAAGAATTAGACTATCTCCATCGGTGTTTTAAGTATACCTCCACTCATGACAAATAACTCTTCCTTTTTTACATCTTTGATATCCACGCAATACTCTTTTAACCAGTTTTCGAAAAATCCATAAAAATTATTAAATTTAAAAATTTCATTATTTTCTTCTTTGAAAATTTTAGCATATCCGAATAGTTTTAGAAGGACAATATGAAAAGATCCCTCTAACGGCATTATTTTTAAATCAAATATCGAGGGGTGAAAATCAGAACTGGTGGTTAAGTCTTCTTCCAATCCCACGTAAAATCTTTTAAGCAGGCCCTCATCATCTGAAGAGCAGGCATGAAGTTCGAAGCCATAGAGGACCACTGCTGCGGCATTCATAAGATTATCGGTTTTACCTGAAATCTCTTTCGCTTCTGAAATCAGCATCTGCGGTTTCAACTCGAGATTAATTTTCTTTTTGAAGGTGCTTTCATCGATATTGCCTTCAAGAAGGACATCGGCATATTCTGCCATACTCTCCACACCTAAAGGAGTAGGGGGACTGAAACCAATCTTTGGTTTTGGATTATATCCCTGGCTATATTTAATTTCCAGTTCCGCTCTTCTTATGGCACGGATCATTATCCTTGAAATATCAAGGTGGGATAAATATTTAAATTCATCTTTTTTGCAGAATTTAAATCTTATCCTGGTTTCACAAACATTCTTTTGCTCTATCATATTCTTTTAATAAAAATTCCTTACTTACTCCTATATCAACGATATCCCAGGGCAATATTTCATCTTTTGAAAAGTTTCTGGTAAAGAAACCAATATCCAGACCGGATTTTACGAATTCTTCCTCCCAGACAGATGATTTAAAAAAATCCGTCCAGTTATCAAATCGGGCCCCGTTTTTCCATGCACTTTCTATGACTTCTCCTACCCTGTCATTGCCCCTTGCTAATGCACACTCTATCCTGCTTTTTTTAGAATCGGTCCAATTTATATTTACATACCTTCTGGGTATATTTTTTAAAATATAATCAAACTTACTATCGAGAGTCTCCGAATCGTCATGGGCCGCCCACTGGAAAGGCGTAAAAGGTTTGGGACAAAATGCATTGACGCTAATGTTGATTTTTAACCTGGCAAGTTTCTTCCCTGAAAGCCTTTCCCTGGCTGCCATTATTATCTTTTCCACAAGTAATGTTATCTCGTGGATATCTTTGTCGTTCTCATACGGCAAGCCGATCATAAAATAAAGCTTGATTTTTTCCCAACCGCTGCTGAAAGCCATTCTTATACAATCAAGCATTTCTTTTTCTTCGATATTCTTATTGATTATATCCCTCATCCTCTGGCTGCCTGCTTCGGGGGCAAAAGTAAGTCCTGTTTTTCTTCCGCTCTGAATAAGCTCGAACAGCTTTAAATTAAGGCTATCCAGCCTCATGGAAGGCATTGAAACCGAAAGTCTGCCGTGTTTTGAAGAGCCCGTGATTTTATCCAATAAATGCCCGATCTCACTATAATCCGCGGAAGACAGCGACAAAAATGAAATTTCGTCATAACCCGTTTTTTTTAGTCCGGCAATGCTTTGCCTGACGAGCGAGCTGACTTCTCTCTTTCGCACCGGCCTGTAGATAATACCTGCCTGACAGAACCTGCAGCCCCTGCTGCATCCCCTCATAATCTCTACTGCAAATCTATCGTGTACCACTTTGATATTAGGTATTATTGGATCCTGGACTATTTTAAATTCATTAAGGTTTTTTACTACTGCTTTTTTTACCTTTTTCCCCGGTTCTATGCTCCTGATCCGCCCATCCGGATAATAATAGAATTTATAGAACTCAGGGATATAAATCCCATCCAGCCTGCTGATTTCTTTCAGGAACCAGTTTTTATCTTTGTTGTTCTCCCTGTATTTTTTTACTCTCTGCAAAATGGAAATGACTACTTCTTCTCCGTCCCCGATAACAAAAAAATCTATAAATCTTGAAAGCGGCTGAGGATTGACAACCGCAGGTCCTCCGGCGCACACAAGAGGAAATCTATTTCTCCTGTCCGGGGTCCTTATGCTTATGCCGCCCATATCGAGTATATTCAATATGTTTGTATACAAGAATTCGTGCTGGACCGTAAAACCAATCAAGTCAAAAGAGTCCAGAAATATCCGGTTTTCAAGGGAAAAGATTTTTACTTTCTCCTTCCTGAGCTTCTCTTCAAAATCTATCCATGGAGAAAAAACTCTTTCCGCCGAAAAACACTTCTGTTTGTTTATAATATCATACAGTATCTGGAGACCCAGATTAGACATGCCGACTTCATAAATATCCGGAAACACAAGAGCCATAAGGACTAAATTTTGAAAATCTTTTATTGTCCCCGGACTTTTACTTTTGGTCCCTATTTCATTATTTATATACCTGCCCGGTTTTTCAATATCTTTTAAGAGCCTTCCAAGCAGATCAGAATCCAACCTTTTGATTTTATCCATATTTGATTCCCCGGAGATTATTTGAACTCCTCATAAGCGATCTCATGACTTTTCCTTACTTCTCTCCATATAAACACATTCTCCACAAGTGCAATACCCAGAAACATACTTATGAGGCTGGACCCGCCGGAACTCAAGAAGGGTAGAGGAATTCCTATGATTGGCATAATACCTATGGTCATGCCTATATTTATAGCTACCTGAGATAAAATAATAAAACCTATTCCCGACGCAAGCAGCATTGCAAAGGTATCGGAAGAGTTCGAAGCTATATAGAAGCACCTCCAGATAATTACTCCCAGTATCAATATTACCAGAATTGCCCCTATAAATCCCACTTCTTCTCCGATAACAGAAAATATAAAATCAGTATGGTGTTCCGGAACGTAACTTAAATTTGTCTGCCTTCCCAGAAAAAGACCCTTGCCTAAAAGTCCGCCGGAACCAATAGCCAGTTTGGACTGATATAAATTATACCCGGCACCTTCCATTGATGACACGTCCGGTTTTAAAAAAACAAGAAGCCTGTCCAGTTGATATTGCTTGATGAAGCCGGCATTCAGAGCAAGAAAAAATCCTCCGGCCGTAAGCCCCAGTATTGAGAGGATATACAGAAAATTCGCCCCGGATATAAATAATAAGCCTATAAATACTATAAAATATATAAGGGCGGTCCCGTAATCAGGTTCCAGTAAAACCAGTACCACAAATGTAAGTGCCGTAAATGATGCAATTGCAACTTTTCTGAAAGTAACATTGGATACCTTTTCGCTTCTCCATTTTGACATGATGGCAGATAGAACTATCACCATAAAAACCTTTGAAAATTCCGAGGGTTGAATAGTGGTGAATTTCAAATCTATCCAGCTTTTAGATCCATGAACCTCATAACCAAAAAGAAGCACAGTTACAAGTGAAAAGATCCCCAGGGCCAGAATCAGCCACCAGTATCTCTGGATTTTCCTGTAATTTATAAATTGAATTGCTATAAATATAATGATCCCGGCTCCCAGCCAGATCAATTGTCTTTTCATGTAATACTCCGGATCCGATACTCCTCCGGGCAATGTTTCTCTGGTTGCACTGTAAATAACCAGAACACCCCATGAAGAAATAGCAAGAACCAGGAAAAATAGTATAAAATCAAATCGGATCTTTCTCTTCTCCCTGTCAAGACTGGCAAAATCTCTAAGACTTTTTCTTCTTCTTATCATCTACTCTTTATAATTATGTCAATCAATATTAAATAAATATCTATATATTTTCTCAATCATTGGCGCCACATTGCTTCCTCCTGAACCGGCCTCTTCGAGCATCGCTACGACCACATACTGAGGACTGCCTACCGGAGCATAACTTGCAAACCATGCATAATCCTGTTTAGGAGGGGATTCCGCGGTTCCCGTTTTTCCGGCAATTTGTATTTCATTTAAGGGAAAATCCCAAAAAGTACCCGCTGCTGTTCCTCCGGGACTTACAACCTGGACCATACCATCTTCTATGATTTTTACGAAAGATTCGTCCAGGTTTAGATCTTGATAATCATCCACTGAACTATCAGGAAGCAGATTTCCTTCGGAATCCTTTATTTCTTTGGCCAAATATGGTTTATATTCCAGCCCCCGGTTTGCCAGAATCGAATAGGCCTGAGCCAGCTGAAGCGGCGTTACCAGCAAATCTCCCTGCCCTATTGCCATATTGACTGTATCTCCCGGGAACCATACAGTATATCCTGGTTTATCTTTAAAATAATCTTTTTTCCATTCTTTATCCGGAACCAATCCCTCATCCTCACTGGGAAGATCGATCCCGGTTGCTGTGCCAAATCCAAAGGTCCTCAGATATTGTTGCAGAAGTTCTTCATTATTATCATTTTTCAATAGAAGCCCGTATCCTACCTGATAAAAATAAATATCACAGGAATTCTTAATGGCTCCTCTGATATCAAGACTGCCGTGGCCCGATCTATTCCAGCAGTATTTGGGAAAATCTTCTCCCAACCCCAGCCATACCCCGGCGCAATTAAATCTGCTTGTCTCAGTGATGACCTCCTCGGCAAGCCCTGCATACGCGGGAACTATTTTTATTACTGAACCGGGAGGAAAAGACATAATCGCTCTATTTAGAAGAGGGGAATGATTTTCCGGATCCTCTAATTCGTCATATTCAGCCTGGGATATCCCGCCTACGAACAGTTCAGGATTATAGGTAGGATAACTCGCCATGGCCAGTACCTGACCGTTTCTTGTGTCAAGTACCACAACCGCTCCTCCGGGTACTTTATAATACTCATCCGTTTTAGTGATTTTCTTCTGTCTCACCTCAAGTATAGATTGATAAAGGGCTTCTTCTACAAATCTCTGCAAATCTATATTAATCGTTAAGTACAGATCGCTCCCGCTGATAGGATCTGTTTGCTCAAGTATATTTACCGGTCTTCCCAGAGGGTCGACTTCATATATTATTTTGCCTTTTTTACCCTTAAGCACACTCTCGTAAGCCTCTTCCAGCCCGGTCAGCCCAATCTGATCCCCGCCTTCGTAATCTATATATGCTTCCGACTGCAGCCTTTCTTCATCGATTTCTCCTGTATATCCCAGCAGGTGTGATGCAAGAAAACCAAAATTATACTCTCTCAGATATAAGTCGATTACTTCTACTCCCGGCAATTTACTGCTATTTTCTTTAAGATATATCATCGTAGCGGTATCGATATCCTGTTTTAAAATCAATCTATCCGTATAAGGCAAATTGCTCTGCTCTACCTTCTCCTTTATTTCTTCATATGATATATTCAAACACTCGCTTAAGATCCTCATC
>CAZODG010000004.1:0-31858 GCA_964578525.1 uncultured Actinomycetota bacterium | reverse complement strand
GCACAAATAGCTATTAAGCCAGCTAAGGCGCCGTTATGGGTAAATCCAGCATCAATCAAATAAGGATATTGCTTCTATAAGCTGCTTAGTATCTGTAGAAAAATATTTATTAGATTAGGATCAAATTGAGTACCGGCATATCTTTTAAGCTCTTCTACCGCTTTCTTCTTACTGATTGCTTTCCGATAACACCGGTCATGGGTCATTACATCGTATGAGTCTACTATAGTTATTATCCTCGATACCAGTGGAATATCTTCACCTTTCAGTCCGCGTGGATAACCGGACCCATCCCACCATTCATGATGCGATAAAACTGCATCCGAAATAGGTACCAATTGTGGAGATGACGCGGTAATATTAAAGCCGATTTCAGGATGCCTTTTTACAATCCCCCATTCTTTTCTTGTCAATTTGCCTTTTTTCATAAGAATATCATCAGGTATGGCTATCTTTCCAATATCATGCAGTGCTGAAAGCAATATTAATTCATTTAATTTATTTTCCGTAAGTTTTAAAGATTGGCCAAGGACCAATGCCATATCCTTTAATCGTAATGCATGCTCTTCGGTTTCATAACTTTTTTCCTGAAGCGTTCTTTCAAGTGATGAAATTATAGAACTGGATATACTTCTTCTTTCCAGCAATTTCCTGCGGTACATCCAGTCTTCAGCTTCTTTTACAGTCATTCTAATATCATAATTGCAGTTCTTTTTTGTAGAAGTTCCCAGAGATATGCTTACGGGTATTTTTTGGTCATCAGTTTTAAAACACACATCTCTTATCCTGTTCAATATTTCTTCCGCATCATCTTCGGTAGTTTTAGGCAGCAGTATGGAAAATTCGTCTCCACCCCATCTTGCGATTATATCTTCTTCCCTGCAGCAGCTTTTTATGATCCGGGCTATCTTTTTTAATAATTTATCACCTTCTCTGTGGCCAAAAGTATCATTTATAACCTTTAAACTATTCACATCCCCCATTATAATGCTTAAAGGAAACTGCCTCTTGGTATTAAGTCTTTTTATTTCTTCTTCAAAATATGCACGGTTATACAGGCCGGTAAGTTTATCCTTCAGCAACAGATGTCTGATTGCTTTTTCAGCTTCTTTACGCTCCAGTGCATTGGCAATAATCTCCCCCAATAATTTTAAAAGAGTTATATCATTTTTTGTCCATATTTTTTTAGTTTTTATTGACTCGAATCCAAGGAATCCGGTTAGGGCGCCGCCGCAAATAACCGGAACTGCTATAATCGATTTAATTCCCTGTGATCCAAGAAACTCTTTCTCTTTCTTTGCTTCAGGTTTTAGTTTGGAAACATCCTGGATATATACCAGTTCGAAACCTTCCATCTTTTTTAAACACCATGACATTTTTTTAACACTTATCTCTTCCAGTTTTTTTATTCTTGATTTGAAACCTTCGGCACTCCACTCATGAGTTTTTTTGACCATTGATCCATTATCGCTGAATAAGTATATATAACTTCTGTCAGATCCCGTAAATTTTCCAACTTCTTTAAGTGTATAATTCATTCCATCATCCATTTCATCCGGCAAAAGTTTTATGAACTTCGTTGACAGTGCGGTTATAAGACTTTCAAATTTTATTCTGAAGTTCAGAGATTGATTTATCTGCGTTTGTCTTGTAATATCCCTTAGCACTATTATTTTACCTGTAAGTTTTTTATTATGATAAGTAATGGGATTTATTATCATATTGTAATATTTTATTACATCCTTATCCTTTATGGTTATATCAGTTTTAAATTCGGGATTTTCAATTTCATTATTTAAATAATCATAATAGTCAGTCAATATATCGGTTATGGGTTCCCCAATGAAATCTTTGTTGTCGTACTTAAACATATTCCGTGCTGCCGGATTCAGATATAATATTCGATTTTTATTATCCAGAACAATAATAAAATCTCTTATACTATTGATAATGGTCTCCCAGGCAGTAGCCATTAGCAATCCTATCTTAAAACCAGGATTTTTTTTATTTCTTAGAATTAAATAGCTGCCTACTAAGGCAGCGACTCCTAAAAATAATATGATGATGTATAACAAATACTGCAAATTCATAACTATATATTTTATTCCTTATTTTGTTACATATATATAAATAATATTTATATAAGTATTACATATAGATTTATTATATATTAATATTAGTTTGTATTATGAGATATTTAACTTAATATATTATCATATGTTTATATCAAATTACAAATTTTTTTATAATTAATATTTAATCATACAGTCAGTTCTTTGACCTTACCTATAATCGCCATACTGGATATTCCCTCATAATCCAGCAGTTCATCCGGTTTCCCGCTTCTGGGTATTTTTCTTACTGCAAGACTATAAACCGGGCATTTCACCGATGCGATACTTTTTATAGCTTCCCCCAGACCTCCTTCTGCATAATGATCTTCGACGGTTAAGATAGCTCTGGTCTCCTCCTGCGCCTTTATAATGGCCTCCCGGTCTACCGGCTTAATGCTATAAACATCGATCACTCTTATTGTTATATTCTCTTTCTTCAACTCTTCGTAGGCTTTTAATGCTTCGTGCAATGTTATTCCTGCTGCACATACCGTCACTGCGTCATTTTCGCTCTGCTTTATTATTTTGCTCCCACCGATTTTAAAAATATCGTTTTCATCATAGATGATCGGAGTATCCATCCTGGTAGTTCTGATATAGACATTTCCGTAATGACCTGCAGCCTCTTCCACCAATTTTTCGGTACTGATTCCATCCGATGGGTATAATACGACACTATTATTAAGGGTCCTGAACATGGCAATATCCTCCAGCCCCATCTGTGATGAGCCATCTTCTCCAATCGATACTCCCGAGTGCGAACCTACGAATTTTATATTTGTATTGGAGTACTGACTCATTCTTATCTGATCGAACGCCCTTGAAAGAAATGCCGCAAATGTCGAGACGAAAGGAATTTTACCTCTCAAAGATAATCCGATTGCAGTACCTATCATATTCTGTTCGGCTATATACATCTCAAAAAATCTTTGTGGAAAATATTTCTGGAATATTTCAGAAAATGTCGAATTACTGACTTCAGCATCGAGTACGACTATTCCGGGATATTTTAAAAATATATTTACCAGCGCATTTCCATATGCTTTCCTTGTTGAAATTTTATCTTTCGACATAGGAATTTTATCATACGGCTTTATTTTTTCTTCATTTATAACGATTCTTTCCGGTTCAGCAATAGTCCCCCTTATACTCTTATCGATACTCCCCAGTTCATTCAAAGCTGCATCCAGCTGCTCTTTTGGTATTGCCTTGCCATGCCAGCCATCCATATCTTCCAGCTGACTCACGCCCTTGCCTTTCACTGTTTTTGCTATTATCATCGTGGGCCTGTCTTTGATAGTTAAGGCAAATTTATAAGCATTTACAATTTCTTCTGTATCATGGCCATCAATTGTAATAGTTTCCCATCCAAATGAAGATATCCTATCTTTATATGCCCTGACATCCCAGCCATACATAGTCTTGCCTCTTTGTCCCAATCTGTTGACATCCAGGATACCAATAAGATTATTCAACTTATAATGGGCTGCAATCTGAATAGCTTCCCATTGTGATCCCTCGGTCATTTCACTATCCCCGAGTAGGACATATGTATAATAAGGCAGCTTATCCAGATATTTTGCATTCAGGGCAATGCCCAAACCTATTGAGAGCCCCTGGCCAAGTGATCCGGTAGAAGCTTCGGAATAAGGAAAACTGGGTGTGGGATGTCCTTCCAATCTGCTTCCAAACTTCCTTAGTGTCAGCAGTTCTTCTTCTCTTAAGGCTCCTGCTGCTGCCCACATCGAATACATTAAAGGTGAAGCATGCCCTTTTGAAAAAATAATCCGGTCATTATTTGCATACTTAATATCATTGATTCTAAATCTAAAGAATCCTCCAAAAAATAATACAGACACCAGCTCGACTGCCGAGAGTGAAGAAGATGGATGTCCGGATCCGGCTTTTGTGGTCGATATCAATATAAAATATCTTATTAGTTTTGATAATTTGTCCAGTTTGTCTTTGTCTATCATTTTTACTCCAATCATATTTATCTATTATTATAAAAATAAAACTAAACCTATACTGCGGGCCCTGCGCTTCCCTTTTTGTATTTATAGAGCTCGTTTTCATCCCAGTTATCAAGCACGGGAGTAATGAATCTCCATGTATGTTTTATCTCTTCCGTACTTGTAAACAGTGTCTGGTCTCCGCTAAAACAGTCAAGCAGTATTTTTTCATATTCTCCTGTTTTGATTCTCATTCCCCTATTATAATTAAATACAAAATCTCTGGACTCCAATTCCTGCAGCAATCTCGGTTTTTTAATCCAGAAACGTATAAATATACCCTCTTCAGGGTAAATCCTTATGTTTAATATATTCTGATAATAATGATTTTTGTAAGAATCAGGACAAATAAGCTTATTTGCTTCCCGGAAATATATAACAATTTCTATTCTTTTCTCCTTTAGTGCCTTGCCGCTTTCTAGATAAAAATTTGGAGGCACAGCCAGGTAATAAAGCTTATTGGCGCACATATTCAATCTATTTCCATTCTCATCCAATTTTTGCCTTATATTCTTATAAGCATTTATATCCCCAAAAAAGCCCTTTTGATAGACTATTTTATTTAGGAAACCGGTCAGGTCCTCTTTTAAATATTTTATATCTATATCTTTTATAGCTTCTTTGACTAAAAAATTCCTGAATTGTTCATCAGTATAATCCCTTCTCGAGAATCCTATTATCTGAAATATGTCCGGCATAAAACCTTTACAGTATAAATTAAAAAGAGCTGCAGTAAGCTTTCTCCTTACCAGGTCCCCTGTTGCTCCAAATATTACTAAGGTTGTAGGAGTAAGTATTTTATATTTATTATTTTTAATCATCAGTCTTTATTCTGGCTCTACGTGAATTACGATTTCGCTTATGTTTTTAAATTTTTTCTTTATATTGTCTTCTATTTTCGTAATTATCGAATGTGCCTTTTTAATATCGAGATCTTTCTTAAGTCTGCAGTGAAACGCCAGATTGTATGAACCTTCTTTCTCAAGTAAGGTAAAATTATGGCAGGTCTCGGGACTTACATATAGCGATACTTCATCTTTGATATCGGAAATGACTTTTTCTGATTTTTCAGTTATATCGGTCCAGCTTTCCCTGCTCCTTGAATCTTCGATATGAATATATACACTGCGTATGTTTTCAATTTTTTCTTTAATCTTTTCTTCTGTAATCTTTGTCAATTTTTCGGTTTCTTCAAGTTTCAAGTATTTATTCAATTCTATATGGATTGAAATATCAATTGAATCGTCGATATTGTATATAAAAATATTATGAATATCTTTTACATATCGCTGATTTAATATAATTTCTTTTACGTATTGCTCAATATTGTCTTTGGAAGGCAGGGATCTTATTTCTATAATCGTTTCCGAATCCGGAATATTGCTTCTAATTTTATTTTTTATTTTCTCTTTGATTTTTTCGACCTGCGATAAATACAAATTACTTTTCAAACAAATTTCCAGATTTATAAACTTTATGTTACCGACTTCATGTATTTTTATTTTATTGATTGATCTTATCTCGTTTATATCCTGTAATATTTTCGAAACATTATCAGTGATCTCTTTTGGAATATAGTCCATTAAATTTCTTACTGTACTGATTAATAGTCTTGAACAAAAAATCAAAACAATCACAGAAACTATCATGGAAGCAATAGGATCGGCCAGATAAAATCCTGTATTTGCTACCAGCAGTCCGATTATTACAACAACCGAACTTATGATATCGGCGGAATAATTTAAAAAATCCGCTTTGAATGCATAAGAATTATATTTTCTTGCAGCTCTTCCGATGTAAAAGACTCTTATTATATTTAAAATTATTGAGATTGCGAGAATCAAAAATACATACCAGTTCAATTTCAATTCAAAATTTCTATAGATTATCCTCTGGATCGATTTATAAATAATAAAAAAGCACAGAGCAGAAATTATGCTGATTTCCAAAAAAGCAGAGAGATTCTCATATTTTCCATGCCCGTAAGTATGATCTTTATCGGCAGGTCTTGTTGATATTTTTATTGCCAGAAATGTTATAAGAACGGTTACTATATCCAGGCCATTATTCAAAGCCTCCGAAAAGACACCCATGCTATTTGTAAAGGAAGCAATTGCAACCTTTACAACAACCAGAAAGACAGATACCAGCAGGGAAAAAAGGGCTATATTTCTTTTGTGCGGATCTTTTAAAATTATTGATTTATCTTTTTTCATGTTACTGGAAATATAAATATTTAGTAAAAATAATATCTCCTGCCTGGGATTTACAATATATCGGATTTTTTTTACTTTATTTGTTCTATTCTAACCTGTCTAATTTTAGTATAAAATATCACTATTTATAAGAGGCAATTTTAATATTTTACTTCTTTTTATTTTACTTAGAAATTATATTATGAAACCAACTAAAATATGGATACTGGAAAGAAAATTAGATTTTAATTCTTATACGAGCAAAAGATTTATCGAGGTCTCCAGGAATGCAGATATAAAATTAAAACTGGTGGCCCCTGAAGAGCTGGATTTGATTGTTACAAAAGAAGACAAAAAAAGTATTATCTACAATGGCAATGTCATAGAACTTCCGGATTGTTTGATTCCAAGAATTGGAACTGTTACATATTATGCACTCGCCATAATAAGACATTTTGAAAGATTAGGAGTTTTCATACTGAATCCAAGTCAGAGTATGGAAACAGCGAAGGATAAACTTTCGACATTACAGCTTTTATCATCCAATAACATTCCGATACCTAAAACAATGCTCGCCAAGTTCCCTCTTAACAACTCTTTCGTAGAAAAAGAATTTTCTTATCCTCTGATAATAAAAACAGTTATTGGATCCAAGGGAAGGGGCGTCTTCCTCGTTGAGAATAGAAATAAATTGAATGACCTTGTTAATCTGCTGGAGATTTCCAAAGATCCTAAAACTAACTTAATCTTACAGGAGTTTATAAGTTCCAGCAAAGGAAGGGACATAAGAGTAATCGTTATCGGCGGCAGAGCGATAGGAGCCATGCTCAGAACAGCGCCAGATGATAGTTTTAAATCAAACTATTCTGCAGGAGGAGATGTTGTATCTTTTAAAATAAATCCCACTATTGAATGGCTCGCTGTTGAATCGGCAAAAATAGTAGGTCTGGACATTGCAGGAGTTGATATTTTATTTGACCAGAATAGTTATAAGGTTTGCGAAGTAAATTCATACCCCGGATTTGAAGGATTCGAAAAAGCCACACAAATAAATATACCAGAGGAAATTTTTAAATATATACTGGTCCGTCTGGGAGGAACCTTTTCTTAATAATTATCTATATTTTAATTGACTTCCATAGCTTCCCGGTTAGCCATTCGGTTAAAGATCCTCAATTCATAGAAAATAAATATAACCGCGATAGATATAGATAAGAAATCAGCAACCGGCATTGCCAGCCAGATTCCATTTAAACCAAAATATTTTGGCAGTAAATATATAGCAGGAATCAAAAATAAAAACTGCTTGGTAGAAGTAATCAGCAGTGATTGTACAGGTTTTCCCAGAGACTGGAAAAAACTTGCACTGACCATATGCATTCCTACAAAAGGGAAAAAGGCAACCAGTAATCTCAATGGTATTATCCCCATATTGATGAGAGTCCTATCGCTGCTAAAAATACTTAAAAAATATCCGGGGAAGAACATCATTGGTATAAAAGCAATCAATGATATGATGGAGGTCCACATTACTGTTATCCATAATATTTTCTTGACCCTCTGATATTTTTTTGCACCATAGTTAAAGCTTGAGATAGTAGCGAAACTTTGCGATATCACTACTATGGGTACTTGTATGAATCCAATCATCCTGTAACCTATGCCAAGAATAGCTATATGGATATCATTGCCATATATACGGAGCGATCTGTTAAAGATCAGAATCACTATGCTGGTGACAGTCATCATGATGAAAGTCGGACAGCCAATAAGCAGTATTTCCTTTATTTTTTTGAAATCTATCCTGAACGTAGAAGGTTTGAGTTTGTATATGCTTTTCCCCCATATATAAAACCATATTATAAGAATCGTGCTTAATGTTTCACCTATAAGTGTTGCTACGGCAGCTCCTCTTATACCCATTTTAAAACCAAAAATAAAGATCGGATCAAGTATAATATTCATTATGGATCCGACAGCAATAAAATACATTGCAGCCCTGGGCTTCCCCTCCGCCCTTACAAAATCATTTGTAGTAATCAAAAACGAAAGTAGTATAAAGCCGGGAAATACAATAATAAGATACTCTTTTGCGAGCGGTACCACATCTGCAGAAGCACCAAAAAATAAAAGGACTCTATCAATAAATATATATGCCAGTGCTATGAATGTAATATTCAGCAGTAAATTTAAGATAACTCCGTTTCCCATAGCATTTACTGCTCTTTTTATATCATTTTTACCCAGAGCTCTTGAAATTATGGAAGCGGAACCTGTTCCTACCATAAGTCCGATAGCCATCATCGAAAGCAATATTGGCAATGCTATAGAAAGAGCCGCTATCCCCAGAGGACCCACTCCCCTTCCTACAAAAATCGTATCCACGATAATATAAAGGAATCCTGACAACAGCCCGAGAATTCCTGGTACTGCAAAACTGAAGAGTAACTTATTTAAGTTACCCTCCAGTATTTGTTTTCTTTGATTATCCATATATTTATTTCAGGAGTTCGTTTGCAAATTTACTTGAATATCTGTATGTCCTGCCCTTCCATCTTACTTGAGATTTTTCTTTCTTTTGGAATAAAAGTTTGAAATTCATAAAGACCATATAAGCTATCGATACCGGATGTAAAAATATATCAATGATTTTTCCATTTATTTTTATTTTAGCCATTGCCCTTGTTAATAAAATAATCAGGATCTGAAATAGCAGCAATGACAGGCTCGAATAGAATAATATATTTGTTCTGAATTCAATAAACGGCAGCATTGCCAGTAATATAAACGGGAGCAAAAAGAAAACAAACATAACAAGAATAATCGATGAAACTCCTAACCTGCTGTTGAAATTCCCAAGAAAGATCCTGCAAAAGCCCTCATATATTTCTCTGAAATTATCATACAGTCTGGTTGAATAGATCTTTCTTCCATTAAAAATCATGAATTTATATCCCTTCCTGATAAATAATTTTGAGATAGCGGTATCTTCCACACAGCTATTTTTTATACTCCTGTGTCCTCCCATATCCCGGTAAATATCTCTTTTTACGATCATCAAGCTTCCTATCCCGCTGCCAAATACGGGAATTTTAGATCTCCGGATAAAAAGCAGAGGTGGGATCAAAATTTGAAAATTTGTCAGATTGATAACCATCCTTTCATGAAATGATTTCATAATCTGCTCGGGGCACGCTGACAATAAATCAAGTTTTTCCTGCACCAGACAGCTTACCGCACTTGTAACGGACTCTTTTTTATGTATTGTATCCGCATCGGTAAAAAATAAATATTTGCCTTTAGACTCTTTAAATAATTGATAACAGGCATAATTTTTTCCCGTCCATCCCTCCGGTAAAGGTCTGCCATTTATCAATTTTACATTTTTATAGGTATTAGAAATATCTTCTGCAATCCTTGCGGTATCGTCCGTGGAATTATCATTAAGTACCAGAATTTCTATATTATCATAATCCTGCTTTATCAGGGAAAGCAGACATTCCTTAATATTTTTCTCCTCATTTCTCGCAGGTATAAGAATCGATATAAGAGGATTCTCTTTTTTTATCTCAGGCAACAGCTTGTAATCTGTTATGTCTTTAAAAAGAATAGAATTAATAAGAAAATTGATGAAGAATGCAAATAACAAAGAAGATGCCACTATGTTGTATATTAAAAATACCATCTTAAAATAATAATTGTTTTCTTGTTATTGAATTTTATGGACTTCTTCACAGAGATATTATTATATTACAGTATTTAATCTTAATTCATAGTCTTTCTATATCTTACTCTGGAAATAATGCTGATAACTCAAAAGGAATATCTTGATAGTTTATTATACATTAGTAAGAATACTGCATAAAGGGAATTCTTGTAATATAAAACAGCAGATGATTTTTAGAATTGTTCTATTTTTATTATTAAGACATCAATCAAGTAACATATCCTGCAGGTCGATATTTGATGCTTTAAATATAAATTCCTGTTCTGTATCGGGAACCATGCTGCTATCCCATGAAAATAGGAATCCGTCATAATAATAACTTCCCCAGTCCATTGTCTTATTTTCGTACAGGTATCCGGAACCTTTTTCAGTGGCAATATCCAGATAATAATTAGCCGACATAAAATCGTCTTCCGGCGTGATATCTACCGGTATCCATCCATGATCGGGCAGCTGTATTTCAACCCAGGCATGTCCCATATCTATTTCTTTTTCATTTTCAAACAGAATAGTATACACGGGAATACCTGCCACAAGTCTTGAAGGTATACCTGCTGCTCTCAAAAGAGCAGTATAAAGTATGGCATAATCGCTGCATACTCCTTTTCCTCTTTCCAGTATTTCCGACGCATAAAGAAATTCATAATCTCCTTCTTCGGCACGCGGAAAATCATAATAAAGATTACGTATTACAAAATTATAAAGGATTTTTGCTATTTCTACCGGGTTTGTGTTGGTCTTTGTAAGTGATTCCACAATATTAAGAATTTCAGTATTATCGGAATCAATAAACAGATCGTCCGCAGTATATGAAATGAATTCAGGATCATTTCTGTTATAGCTTAAATAATTGCTTCCAATTTCTCTATATCTGAATTCATAAATTGTAGCATCAATAACAACTGATACAGTCAGGCTTTTCCCACCAGCAAGTTCCCCATCGATTTCAAAATGAAACAGAGAATTCCGGTAATTATCCACTATTTCACTATAATCCGGATAATTAGTCGAATAATCATTTATTATTTGATATGGATAATAGGTCTGTGGAACTCTTATGAAACAATTTATATCTTTAAGATTTTCCGCACTATTATTAAAAAGAGTATAATTTATTTCTATTTTAAAATCATGCTTTATGGAAGAAGTTATGGGTAAATCGATTTCTTCAACCGCTATTTCCATAGTAGCCTCATTGCTTTCTGCTCCATCCGAAACAGTGAGTCTTACTTCATAAACTCCTGATTCATCGAAATAATAAGTAAAGGTCTCTTCATCCGAATTTTTTATTCCATCTACTTCCCATGAATATTCCAATTCATCTCCGTCAGGATCGAATGCTTCCCCGGCGTTAAAATATATTGGATTTTTTATTTGATAACTGCCTCCCTCCAGTTTGTCTCCTGTGACTTCTATTACAGCTATCGGAGGCAGATTTTTATCCTGTTTATCGACGAAATACAATTTTTCTTTTCCTCCGGAATTGCCGGATAGTTCTACAATACTCATTCCCACGAATCCATCTGCAATATATCCGTAATTCCCTTCGATTGTTATATCATAGGAGGTCCCACCGGTCTTCAGGCTATCTGCAATAACAGGATCATTGTCATCCTTTACATCTACGGCATAAATTCCTCCTGATAAGCTTGACACATAAATATAGTCACCTGTACCGTCCAATTCCCATGCACCGCCCGGAATTTCACACCTTCCGGCAGTTTTCAAGTTTGATGGATCTCCTATACTCACAATCTGAAGAAAGCTTCCGATATAATTATTACTATTCTCTTCATTCTGGCAGCTTGATATATAAGCATGATCTTTAATAACATACAGGCCCCATGAATTTGAAGGAATGATACATGAATTTATTAATTCAGGGCTATTTTTGTTTTTTGTATTTATAATAAGCAATCTGCTTTCATTCGAATATTCTTCTTTATCATAATCATAGAAATTGACATTTATATATGCCAGATCATCTTCTATCCATATGCTCGAAGGTAATCCATCAATTTTAAACTCGCTCACTATTTCAGGATTTCTTTTTTTCGAAATATCTACTATTTCCAGATTGCTTGTTTCCAGGATCTCATCTTCGACGGCAGTATTGATATATGCGTAATCTTCATCTATAAACATACCGCATACGGACTTATTATTATTTTCCCCTGTGTTGTAGTTACTGACCAGCCTGGGATTTTCCCGGTCTTTAATATCCACTATATAAAATCCGCAATTTGTATATACATCATTATAATCATTGCTTATCCATTCCGTATAAGAGATGTACGCATAATCACCTTTTACGATCACGATATTCGCCGATTCCAGACCTTTGCATCTTCCTACTATCAAAGGATTCTCCTTATCTTTGATATCTATTACATAAAGAATTCCGAGATCATTTGTTAGATATGCATAATTTCCACTTATATTTATATCTATAGCCTGGCCGGATATATTCATATTACTCGCAAGGTGTGAATCAGGAATACCTGAAAATATTCCTGCATCTACAGTTTCTTCATCCTTTTCACCGCGGCAGGAAGTAAGCTGCGAAAGCAATAATAATATTATTATTAATAATAAGAATATTTTTTTGATTTTAATTCCGGGTATTTTCATGTCCTTATATGGTAATACAAATTTTTCTGGACTTTTTATTGATCCATTTTCTTGATATCTTCTTTATTTTCTTTGAAATCTTCCAGGGGAGGAAGTTCATTCAGATTCTCTACGCCTATTAGTTCCATAAACCTCCCGGTTACTTTATATAGAATAGGATTTCCCGGCTCTTTCAGTCTGCCTGCATCTTTTATCAATCCTTTATCTACCAGTGTCAATATTACACTATCGGTTCTGACCCCCCGGAGTTCAGCAATTTGTGTCCTGGTAACCGGTTGCCTGTAAGATATGATTGCCAGAGTCTCCAGTGCAGCCTGGGAAAGATAAGTGCGTATATTGGATTTTATGAATTTGATAAGCACTTCACTCAGCGAGGGGTTCGAATATAACCTGAATCCCCCTGCCACTCTTTTGAGAATAAATCCTCTATTATCATCGATATATTCCTTTTCCAGAATTTCTATTATTTCGTATACTTTTTTTTCACTGATCCCGAGTGCGGTCGATATTTCTCTGTCACCGACTATATTTTCTGAAACAAAAAGTATTCCCTCTATGCAGGTTTTTAGCCATTCTCTCTCTTTTTTTGGCTGTATATTGCTATCGTTACGCATTTAATGTTTTATAAGTTTTATATTATTTTATTCTTTTTATAATGATACTACCGAAATTTTCAAATTGAATAATATCTATTTCATTCTTCTTGTACATTTCCAGCAGCGACAGGAAGCTTATTATTTTATCAATAACCCTGTCATATTTTAACGTTATTTCCTTAAATGTTATATCATCTTTAAAATATAATAATTTCTTTATCCTCTTCATCTCTTCGAAAATATTTATTCCCGATCTTTGGTTGCAAAAACTCCCTAAATCCAGTCTTTCTTCATTATATTTAATAAGCTTCGAGGCTATAAGGGATAGTTCTTCTATATTTATATCCTTCGTGAAATCAGGCAGCAATTTTAAGAATTCCTTCTCAATAGGAGCTTCTCTTATAAAATACAAAGATTCCTTCTCATAGATGCTCCTTAAGTAATTGGATATTTTTTTAAAGATTCTATACTCTTCTTCCCTTTGTTTTAGAATTTCAATATTTAATATATTTTCATCATCGCCGGCAGTCTCATTCTTTGAAGGAAGCAGAGATCTTGATTTTATTTCCAGTAGAATAGATGCAACATATATGAATCCTGACAGAGTATCGAATAATATGTTTTTTTTATCTTTTATATAGGAAATAAAATCTTTTATGATGGTGCTTAAACTGATTTCATAGATATCTTCTTTTTTTTTCTGAACCAGATCCAGAAGCAGATAAAGGGGACCTTTAAATTTTTTATATTCTACTAAATAATCTTTTTCTTCTATACAGTTTTCCAATCTAATCTATACCCATCTTTTTCCTTACATCGGATATTGTCTTATCGGCAATTTTTCTGACCTGAATCTTGCCTTCTTCAAGAATATCATAGACATAGCTCAGATTTTGCTTTATTTTATTTCTTTTTTCCTGAAAATCCTCTAAAGATTTATATATTAAGCCGGAAATCTCTTCCTTGCATTTAGTACATCCGATTTTTCCCTGCTTGCACCTCTGCTCTATTTCTTCTATTCCTTTTTCTTTATATATTTTATAGAAATCGAATACATTGCAAACCCCGGGATCACCGGGGTCTTCAAGGTGTATCCTTTTGGGATCGGTTATCATCATTGCAACTTTGCTGCGGATGGTTTCAAAATCATCGGATAAAAATATTGCATTATTATAACTTTTGGACATCTTGCGTCCGTCTATCCCCGGAACCCTTGTAGCTTTTGAAAGCATTTCTTTTGGCTCTATAAAATATTTCCCGTAAAGGTAGTTGAACCTTCTTGCTATTTCTCTGGTAATCTCAAGATGCGGCAGCTGATCCTCTCCGACCGGTATTATATCGGAATTGACTATAAGTATATCTGCGGCCATAAGTACAGGATAAGATAAAAAACCGAGCGTGGATATATCTTTTGATTTTAGCTCATTCATCTGTTCCTTGTAAGTAGGACAGCGTTCCAGCCATGATAAAGGAGTTATCATCGAAAAATAAAGAGTCAATTCAGATATTTGAGGTATATCTGATTGCCTGTATAAATGGGTCAATTCCGGGTCTATTCCAAGAGCAACCAGATCTATTACACATTCGATAACGTCGGATTTTATATTCTTAGGATTTAGATATTCCGTCGATAATGCATGCCAATCAACCAGAAAGAAAAAATTTTCATAGTCTTTCTGATATTTGATCATATTACTTATATTTCCATGCAGATGACCAAGATGTAATTTCCCGGTTGGTCTGAATCCGGTAAGCATTTTCTTTCTCATTGAATTTCTCCCATCTTCCAATTCCCTAAGTAATCAGATACTGCCACCAAATGCACATATCATAAATAAATCTAAATACAGGCGATAAAGCGGTCCAGAATATTCTTCCGCCAAGAAATAAAAATATGAAAATAAAAATAAAACCAAACCTTCCCAGATTTAAAAATTTGAACATTGCCTCTCCGGGAAGAAAAGATGCCAGTATTTTTGATCCATCCAGCGGCGGGATCGGTATAAAATTAAAAATAGCCAAAAAGATATTTATATATATAGCATTTCTGAATATCTCGCTTACAAGATCAAAGGTTTTATAACCAAGAGTATCCGAAATAGTTATTCCGTTAGAAAATTTGAAATAAATAAAGAAAAAAAGTCCGAATAATAAACCAATAAAAAAAGCAAAAATCAGATTTGCCACAGGTCCGGCCAGTGATGTGTACCGTAGCCCTCTTCTGTAATTTCTAAAATATGAAGGATTTATGGGAACCGGTTTAGCATAACCAAACACAATACCGGAATTAATAAGTATAAGCAGCAGCGGCAGGAGTACGCTTCCAAACAGATCTATATGTGCGATTGGATTCAGAGTGAGCCTTCCCATGTTCCTGGCAGTCGAGTCACCGCTTCTGTAGGCTATATATCCATGGGCATATTCATGTAAAACAACACCCATTATCAAACCGGGCACCCATGTGACAAGTTGCCTTAAAAAATCGATTATTGACTGTCCAAGACCGGCCAAATTATCTCACCTTCCTCATTCTATGACTTTATACCATACCAAAATATATTAAATTTGCAAATATTATTATGTGCTGCATTTAAAGCCGTCTTCATAAAAAAATCCAACCAGATTTTACCCGGTCATCCCGATTTTCTTTCCCTCGGATGATATTTGAAATATATGTCTTTTATATGTTCTTTATCCAGAGTGGTATAAATTTCAGTTGTGGAAATATTGCTGTGCCCGAGTAATTCCTGTATGGTCCTTAAATCTGCTCCCCTCTGCAGCATATGAGTCGCAAAACTGTGTCTAAAGATATGAGGGTATAGATTCTTATTAAGATTTATTTTCTTTGCATATTTTTTTAATATTTTCCAGAACCCCTGCCTTGTTATTCTTTTACCACTTCTATTTAAAAATAAATAATCGGATCGATATTCTTTCTTAATTTTGAATCTGCTTGTTCTAAGATATTTATCCAAAAATGATAAAGCTTTTTCCCCTATTGGCACTATCCTCTCTTTGTCTCCCTTTCCTATAAATCTCAGTAGTTCTTCATCCAGATCAATATTCTGCATTTTTAAGTTTATTAGCTCACTCGCTCTGAGTCCGCATGAATATAATATTTCAAGCATTGTCCTATCTCTCATCTCGAGGGCAGTTGAATATGGTACACTTTCGAGAAATTTTTCTACTTCTTCTATTTTTAACACTACAAGAATTTTTTTTAGCTTTATTGGATTATTTACCTGTACCCAGGGATTTTTATTACATCTGCCTTCTATTACAAGAAATTTATAGAAACTTCTCAGCGTCGATAACATCCTTGAGATAGATGATTCGGACTTCTCTTCCACGTGTAATATTTGAAGAAAATCCAGTATCTGTTCCTTTGAAAGTTCGTAATAATTCTTAATTTTGTTGCCTTCGAGAAATACAACAAATCTTTTTAAATCTCTCAGATAAGAATCAATTGTGTTGGGAAGAAGTAATTTTTCAAACCTTAAATATTCTCTATACCCTGCTATATCATTTCCAATATTTTTATTTTTTATCTTTTCCAATTATTCTTATATTAAATTTAGATAATCCCTTGATAGAAGTATACCGATAATAGTTTTGGCGTCTTTGATTTTACCGTTTTTTACATAAGTGAGGGCATCTTTCATTTTTAATTCGATTACGTCTAAAAATTCATCTTCTTCCAGATTGTTTTCTTTTCTTTCGAAATCAGTTGTCAGATATAAGTATAATATTTCATCACAAAAACCAGGAGATGTGTAGAAGGTAGATAAATGCATAAGCTTTCCTCCTGCCACACCGATCTCTTCTTTTAATTCCCTTCTCGCACAGTCTGCAGCATTCTCATTTTTACCCATCTTACCTGCCGGTATTTCTAATAACACACCGCCAGTTGGATATCTGAACTGCTTAACGAGGATTATTTTCCCCTCTTCGTTTAGCGGGACAATACCAACCGCACCGGGGTGGCTAACCTTTTCTCTGGTAACAACTTTATTGTTTGGTAATTCAACTTCATCTACATATAATTCGATTATTTTCCCGCAGAAAATTTTTTTTGAACTTATTTTTTTTTCAAAAAGTTTTTTCTTCATAAAAAGTTTTAATTCTCGTAATACCTATTTGATCATAGATTTACATATTTCAAGTATCAACGCGGCAAGTTTCTCTAACTGCCTGACTGCTACAAATTCCTTATTTGTATGAATGTTCTCCATTCCATTGCTTAGATTTAGTGATATTTTTCCTTTGGAGTTAAAGATATTGATATCACTTCCCCCTCCAGAAGATACGATCCTGGGTTTTATTTTTAATTTTGCCATTGCAGCTTTAGCTATTTGTAACGGAATCTCATTTTCCTTTATCTCATATCCATCATATTCCCTTACAATTTCATAATCCAAAAGTGACCCTGTTTTAACGGCACCTTTTTTTAATTCACCTATCATTTCTTCGGTAATCTTTTGTAGCTTTGACAGTTTTAAACTCCTTGCTTCCAGTTCCAATTCAGTATTTTCCGGAACTATATTTCTGGCAGAACCTCCTTCTATTTTCCCTACATTAGTTGTGCTTTCCTTATCTATTCTGCCTATTTTCATGTTTGCTATCGCTACAGCCGCAGCTTTTATGGAATTTATACCTTTTTCGGGCTCTATTCCGGCATGGGCTGATTTTCCTTTAAATCGTGCATATATCGAATTTTGATAGGGTGCTTTATTTATTATTGAACCGATATTTCCATCGCTATCAAATGCAAAGCCATGTTTTGCCTTGATCGACTTCATGTTGATACACTTTGATCCAAAAACTCCGATTTCCTCGGAAATTGTAAAAACGATATAGATGTCTCCGGTAGAAATATTTTTTTCTTTTAATACCTCTAATATTTCTAAAATTGCCGCAACTGCTATCTTATCATCTCCGCCCAATATGCATTCTTTATTTTTATTTACTACTTTTCCATCCTTTATCTGTGGTATGATCTCCCCGTTTACATTTACCGTATCGAGGTGTGCCGAAAGAAAAATCGGTTTACTGCCTGACGGATTTTTGGAGCGGTATAATGCGATTATATTTCCCGTATTGCTTCCAAATTTCTTTCCGCAATTGTCAATATTGACCTCAAGCCCCGATTTCTTAAGTTTTGTTCCAACATAATCAACTATTTCCTTTTCATTTTTGGATGGGCTTTTTATTTTTAGAATTTCAATAAATGTTTCAAGGAGTCTTTTTTTATTTATCATTCCTTACTCTCTTTTAATAATTAAATTTTCCGGATCTTTTTTATCATCATCTTTTAAAAATTTTAAAAATATTTACGAATATTATACCGGCAGCCAGCACTGCAGCAGATATTATTGCGGAGCTCAAAACAATCTTTATAAAGAAACCATAAAAGAAACCAAACGGGAACAGAGTTATTATGAGAGAACTTTCGGGAAAAGTAAAATTACCCTGAGAGAAAAATATAAGATGAAAATTATCAAATAAAACAGGAAAATTTTTCCCGAGCAGATACAGGATTATGATAAAAAGAAGTATGAATACTGATGATATAATAAATGTTTTACCGAGGTCCTTTATAAATATTTTTATATTTTTATTTATTAACAGTATAAAACCAATAATAAGCAATACGATGCTTGAGAGGTATAAAATGATTATCTTTGTAAGCAATCCCCTGACATCACTTAGGTGACTTACTTCATCAGGTGTAAAATAATAAACGGCGCTTATGCTTTCATCTGAATATCTTACCTGCAGGGAAGGATCGAGGAAGTCCAGCTCCTCCTGGTATTTAAAATACTTAAAAATTCTTTCCGTTACATCCAGCACATCCTCTTTATTCAATACGGAAAACACATTATTTTCTTCATATAAAGCCGCATAATAGTTCAGATTAAAAACATAACAGGCAAGCGGTGTGAATAAAATTATTATAATAAGAAAAATAGAATTTATTAAAACTAAAGTTATTTTAATCTTGCTATTTTTAAAATTCATTTTTATTTCTTTGTTTTCCGTGACGAGTATTCCATAGATGCGCCGATAAAATCTCTGAATAACGGATGCGGCCTATCGGGTCTGGATTTAAATTCAGGATGAAATTGAACTGCAACAAACCATGGATGGTCTTTTATCTCAACTATTTCTACCAGATCCTTGTCGGGATTGACTCCGGTTACTATCATTCCTGCTTTCTCCAGTTTATCCCTAAAATCATTGTTTAATTCATATCTGTGTCTGTGTCTTTCGAAAATAATTTTTTCTCCGTAAGCTTTATAAGCTTTAGAATCAATTCTTAATTTGCATTTATAACTTCCAAGTCTCATGGTACCGCCTTTATCGTCTACATTTTTCTGGTCATACATCAAATCGATAACAGGATTTGCCGTATCCGGTACAAATTCGGTGCTGTTTGCATCTTTTAAGCCAAGGACATTTCTTCCAAATTCGATCACCGCACACTGCATCCCAAGGCATATTCCCAGAAATGGTATTTTTCTTTCTCTTGCGCATTTTATCGCGTTTATTTTTCCATTTATTCCTCTAAACCCAAAACCATAAGGTACCAGTATGCCGTCCATATTGTTAAATATATCATCATCCGGACAGCTTTCGTCAATGAGTTCAGAGTTTATCCATGTCAACTTGACATTTTTTTTAAAAAAATACCCGCCATGGTTTAGAGATTCCACCATGCTTATATAAGCATCTTTTAATTTTGTATATTTGCCCACTATTCCTATTTCCACGTGACCATCCAGATGATGTATCGTACTCACGAGTTTTTTCCAGCTCTTGAGATCGGACCTTCTGTTTTTCAATTTCAACTTCGATAAGACCCTTGAATCAAGATTTTCTTTCTGAAGCATCAAGGGAACCTCATAAAGATGTCTGACGTCAATAGCTTCTATGGTATCCTCTTTTTCTATATCACAGAAAAGGCTTATTTTATCTTTTATGCTGTCAGTTAATTTTATTTCACTTCTGCATATTATAATATCGGGCTGAATTCCTATACTTCTCAGTTCTTTTACACTGTGCTGGGTTGGTTTTGATTTTAATTCCTCAGTTGTCTTTAAATAAGGTATGTAAGTGACATGTATGTACAGGACATTTTCTTTCCCTATATCCTTTTTGAACTGCCTTATTGCTTCCAGAAAAGGCAAGCTTTCTATGTCTCCAACTGTTCCTCCGATTTCAGTAATGATGATATCGGTTTTTTTCCTCATTAAAGTCTTTTTTATGCTGTCTTTTATTTCATCCGTAACATGCGGAATCACCTGTATAGTAGTTCCAAGATACTTGCCTTTTCTTTCATTGTCGATGACTTCTTTGTAAATCCTTCCGGAAGTGAAATTGTTATATTTTGACAGATCTTCATCTATAAATCTTTCATAATGTCCCAGATCGAGATCGGTCTCTCCTCCATCATCTGTAACAAAGACTTCCCCGTGCTGAAGCGGGTTCATTGTTCCGGGATCGACATTTATATATGGATCAAATTTCTGTATGGTAACACTATAGCCTCTTGACTTTAGAAGTCTTCCCAGAGATGCTGAACACATACCTTTCCCCAGCGAAGAAAGAACTCCTCCTGTAACGAAAATAAATTTAGTTTTCAATTTTTATCTTCCTCTCTGTTAAATCACTTTTAATTGTATTACATTTATCCAGAAGTTCTTCGGCATGCTTGACTGAAATATCGCTTTCCTCCAGCCCGCTCATCATTCGGGAAATTTCTTTTATCTTGCTGGTAAAGTCGAGCTTTTTTATCCTTATCTTGGTCCTTTTACCGTCAGTGAACTTATCGATGAAATAATGGATATCGGAAAAACATGCAATTTGTGCAAGATGGGTAATGGCTATTACCTGGCAGTATCCCGATATCTTATATAATTTTTCCCCTACGATAAATGAAGCTGCGCCGCCGATACCGGCATCTATTTCATCGAATATCATGGTTGTAATATTATCAACGGAACCTATCACTGATTTTAAAGCAAGCATGATCCTCGATATTTCGCCTCCCGAAGCAATTTTTCTGAGCGGTCTTTCTGTTTCGCCTTTGTTCAAAGATATTAAAAATTCTATATTATCTATCCCGTTTCTGGTAAATCTTATCTTTTCTCCATTTATTTCTATCCCATCGTCGCTGACATTATCAACCCCAATAAGTTTATGGTCCGGTTGAAAAGACACGGATTTAAAACCAAGATCCGTCATCTCATCTATGACTTTATTTTTTAGATCAAACATTGTCTCTTTTCTCAATTCACTCAACGTCAGACCCTTTTCTATCAAAGCCCCCATGGCTTCGTCGCAAAGGACTTTCTTTTTTTCAATCTCACTATCCAGATTCTCGAAACTATCGATCTCCTCTTTTAATTTTTCTGCATGTCTGTTGATCGAATTCAAATCAAGGTTATATTTTCTTTTTATTTCCATCAGCTTGAACAATCTTTCCTGAATACTATCCAGCCTTTCCGCACTAAAATCAAAATCAGCAAGATAATCACTCAAATGATGATTTATTTCTCCGATAAGATCGCTGATGGATGTTATTTTACCGGTGAATTTATTAAACTTATTATCAATTTCAGCAAGTTCCTCTATATTTTTATCAAGAACAGCCAGTTTATCGATAATCGATTGATTATTTACGTCCTCCCCTTCCATAATCTTTTTGCCTTCTGATGCCAGTTTATATATCTTTTCATAATTTTTAAGTATTCTTGCTTCATTTTCTAAAATTTCTTCTTCATTATCTTTAATATCCAGTTTTTTTATCTCTTCATATCTGTAATTCAAATCTTTTAGTTTTTCTTCTCTTATGTCCTTAAGTTTTTTTAACTTTAAAAATTCTTCCCTTCTTTTAAGATACTCCTCCAATTTTTCTGAATATTCTTTCTTTACATCCGATATCCTTTCTCTGCCAAACCTATCCACTATTTCTATATGGGTCTTATGATCCAGCAAATATTGATGATCATGCTGACCATGGATATCGAGAAATAATTCGCCAACTTTTTTTAAACTGCTGACCTGTGTAAAAATCCCATTTATAAATGCTCTGTTTCTTCCAATCTTCGTTACTTCTCTCGTTATTGCTATTTCATCCGATGTATCGTCTTTCCCGATCAGGTTTTGAGACAGTAAATAATCTAAAACTGCAGAATTATTACTGAAATCAAAATAACCCTGAACCAATAGATTATCAGCACCATCTCTTATCAAGTCTACATCTGCACGTTCTCCGATAAGAAGATTTATTGCTTCAATTATAAGAGTTTTTCCTGCTCCTGTTTCTCCGGTCAGGATGTTCAGACCCTTGCCAAATTTTATTTTTACGTCATCTATTATTGCAAAGTTTTTTACCTGTAATTCTTTTAACATATTTATAAAACCACTGAGTTATGCTTATTTAGATTCTTTCAATAAATTTTTCTTTGAATACCTTAAAAAAAGTATCTTTATTAAAAGTTATAAGCTTTAATTTTAATTTGGATTTCTTTACTTTAAATATATGATCTGGTTTTATACTGACCCGAGCCGTTTTACCGTCGACACTTACGCTATCCCTCTCATTTCTGGAATTCACTATTATTTCCAGTTCACTGTCCGGACTCAGGACTATACTCCTGCTGAGCAATGTATGGGGACATATAGGGGTTATAATTATTACTTCGCTTTTTGGATCTACAATCGGTCCGCCTGCTGAAAGAGAATATGCCGTGGAACCGGTCGGCGTAGATATTATTATCCCGTCTGCAGCAAACTTTTTTATCGATATCTTATTTACTATGATCTCAAATTTTACTATTTTACCAAGCGTGGATCTTGTTATCGCAAATTCATTTAATGCAAGATAAGGAAGCTCTTTATTTTCTATTATCTGATCATTCTTAAAAAATCTGCCTTCAAGCAGCATTCTTTTTTCTGTTTTATATTTATTTTTCAGCAATCTATCCAGGGCTTCATTTATATTACATGTATCTACGACAGTTAGAAATCCTAGATTTCCTACGTTGATTCCCAGTACGGGGACTTCTTTTAAGAAAGAATATTTTGATGCCCTGAGGAAAGTCCCATCTCCCCCTACTGATATTATCACATCATTATTATTGCTAAATTCCTCTTCGGATACTGAAGGGAGCCCAAAAACTTCAGGCATTTTATCTGTCTCCACAAGAAATACCCTGATATTGCGATCTTTCTTGATCAGATAATCATAGATTTCTCTGGCAATTTCTATTGCTTCCTTTTTTTCATTATTTGAAATTATTCCAATATTTTTCATTTTTTTATTTGGGACTGATTGAAATATTGATGTGCACTATCAACCACATCTTTGATTATTCTATCATAATTTGAAACAGTTTCAGCTTCTTTAAAAGATTTTATCAAAAAAATCCAGAATTCTATATTACCTCTGGAACCTTTTATCTTAGAAAAAGTGAAATTTTTTATTTCAATGGGAAATTTTACTAAAAATTCTGCTATTTCTCTTAATACTTTCTGATGCAGGTTTTTATTTCTGATTATGCCCTTGCTTTCAACTTCTTCTTTTGCAAGTTCAAATTGCGGCTTTACAAGCAGCAAGATTTCTCCGTTTGTATCCGTTAATTCAAGAATTTTATTAAAAATCTTTTTTATGGAAATAAAAGAAACATCTACAACCGTGATATTTGAAGTAAAAGGAAGTTTGCTTATATCAAGATTTCTTATATTCGTTCTTTCCAGAACGGTTACAAGGGGAGAATTTCTAATTTGCCATGCTAACTGGCCGTATCCGACATCTATATCGATAATTTTTTCTGCTCCGTTTTTCAGTAAAAAATCCGTAAATCCACCTGTAGAGGATCCTATGTCTATGGCTCTTTTACCTGCTGCACTCAGCTCTAATTCTTTAAATACTCCTTCTAATTTTAAGCCGCCTCTGGAAACATATGGTTTTTCTGAAGTTATCTCGATCATGGAATCTGGATCAATGGCTGTTCCTGGTTTTTGGACTATAATACCTTCAACCTTTACTTTACCCTCCAGTATCAATGCCAGCGCTTTTTTATCTGTCGATATCAGGTTCCTTTCCAAAAGTAAGGTTATTATTTTTTTCTTTTTTACATTTTTTATATCCTTTTTGATATCTTTCAGGCCTTTCTTACCATTAAAAAATTAGCAATATTAACCAGCCATTCATAATCTATATCCATACTTTTTATAATAGCAATTGCCTTATTTATTTTTTCGGCCGCAATTTCTTTTGACCGGGAAACACCCCACATTTCAGGATAAGTATTTTTTTCTTTTAATATAATCTCTCCTGCTTTTTCCCCCCTTATATTACTGTCTGTAGTCACATCTAAAATATCATCGGTTATTTGAAAAGCAAGGCCCAGATTTCTTGCATATTCGGTAAATTTTTTAAGATATTCATCAGTTGTTCCGCATAGAACTGCTGCACACCTTACGGAAGCGATTATTAGTTTTCCTGTCTTGTTCTGGTGCATATACTCTAACTGCTTCGGATTCATTTTCTTGCTGGTATAATAGACATCCATTACCTGTCCGGCTACCATGCCTTCAATACCCGATGCATGGGCAATTTCTTCCAGGACCCTTATTTTTGTTCCGCTATCCGTTTTTTGATATTTTATTATCAGACTGATCGCCTCTGCAAATAAAGCATCGCCGGTAAGTATTGCTATATCTTCGCTGAATTTCTTATGACATGAAAGCTTGCCCCGTCTGAAATCGTCGTTATCCATAGAAGGAAGATCATCATGTATAAGAGAGTAAGTATGAATAAATTCAATTGCACATGCGGTTGGAAGAAAGTCATGATAATCTTTTCCGACACTATTTGCTGTAAGCAAGCATAATATCGGTCTGAATCTTTTTCCGCTATTTTCTATACTGTATTCAATTGCATCCCTTAAAATCTCTGGAATTCTTTTATATTTTTTTACATAGTATCTTAAGCTATCGTTTATTTCTTTTATTAGAAATTCCGGATAAAGCTTATTTTTGTTCAAATCATTTGTTTTTATGTCAGGCATAAAAAATCATTACATGGATAGCAGCATCATCCATTCATATTATTTAAGATCTTTCCTAAAATACCATTTATAAATTTCGGAGTATCTTCTTTTTGTCCCAGACTTTTAGCGATCTCTATGGCCTCATCGACCGAAACCTTAAGAGGTATATCATCTTCATACAACATTTCATAAATAGCCACGCGGAGAATATTTCTATCTATAATAGCTATTCTTTTGAGAGACCAATTCTTGACCACACCCATGATCGTGCTGTCTATACTTTTTTTATGCTTATCCACTCCCTTTACCAATTTTAAGGTAAACTCGTCATATTCTCTGTCTGCCATTGAATTACTCTCCAAGATCTCGCTTATTTTTTTTCCAAGTAAATCTCTTTGATACAATACTATTATCGCATTTTCTCTGCTTTTTCTTCTGGCAATCCTGGGCATGATCTTTAATATAAATTATATCTGATATTGGTTAGGTGCTTACCCTGGTCAAATACTCACCGTTTCTGGTATCGATTTTTATTACATCTCCGGTATTAATAAATAATGGAACCATGACTTTTGCTCCTGTTTCTATAACTGCTGGCTTAAAACTTGAACTTACGGTATCGCCTTTTAGTCCTGGATCGGTTTTTACTACCTTTGTTTCTATTGTAATAGGAAGCTCTATCGAAATCGGTTTTCCCTTATAAAATACAACTGCGATTTCCATATTTTCCAGTAAATAATCTTTCTGGTCCACGAGTACATTTTCACTCAGCTGGATCTGTTCATACGTGCTGGTATCCATGAAATTATAATGCTGATCCTTATATAGATACTGCATTCTTTTGGTTTCCAGTATCGCTTGCTCCATTTTCTCTCCTGCACGAAAAGTCTTATCGATAATGGTTCCCGTATTAAGATCCTTCAATTTTGTCCTGACAAAAGCACCGCCTTTGCCTGGCTTTACATGTTGAAAATACAATATTTTACATAACTGATTATCGTATACTATTGTCATTCCGTTCTTAAAATCACTGGTGCTTATCATATATTGCCTTACCTTTTCCTATAATTGCATATTTAGTCCGTTAAAAAGAAAATCTTGCTTGAACTGTTTAAGATCTCGCAGCCATTCTTTTTTATCAGAACCGTATCTTCTATTCTTACACCGCCGAAATTTTCTATATATACACCCGGTTCGATGGTTACGACCATATTTTCCTTCAAAACCGTTTTACTTTCAGTATTTACCACCGGGTCCTCATGTATCTCGAGACCCACTCCATGGCCAAGTCCATGGCCAAAATTATCTCCGTAACCTTTCGATGTTATTAACTTTCTTGCTGCCTGGTCCAGCTCGCGGCAACTTATACCTTCCCTGCATTCTCCGATTGCCAGAAGCTGCGCCTCTAAAACTATATCATAAATTTTCTTAAATTCATTACAAATTTTATTGCTGCTGATACAAATCGTTCTTGTCATATCCGAGCAGTAATTCTCGAATCTGCACCCGAAATCCATAAGTATCAAACCCTTTTTTATCTTTGTTTTCCCGGGAATATAATGGGGTATGGAAGAATTTTTATCATAGGCGACAATAGTGTCAAACGATTTTCCACTGGAATTATTTTTTATCATCAGCTCTTCCATCTTGTATGCAAGTTCTATTTCTTTATATTTGTTTATTTCAGATGCACTTAGATTTATTATATCCTGATAGACCTTATCGGCTATCCTGCAAGCTTTCCTGATACTGGAAATTTCGCTTTCGTCTTTGATTGCTCTTAATTTTTCAATCATTCCTTCAATGCTTGCAAGTTTTTTATTCTGTTCTGATAATAATTTTTCCAATCTGTTAAAATCTGCAAAACTTATTTTCTTCCCGTCTAACTCCAGGCGTTTAAAACTATAGCCTTCCAATATTTCTGCAAGTTTACTGAATTTATTTTTCCTGCAGCATACTATAGTTATATTTTTAATATGAATTGATTTTTTTGCCTGCTCAAGGTAGATAAAATGAACCAGCAGATACAGCCTATTATTTGTAAGAAGCAACAGGCTTCCAGAATCCTTACCATAAAAACCTGTAAGATAAAAAATATTTTCGTTACCGGTTATTAAATAACTTTGAACTCCTTTTGATTTAAGGAATTTTTTTAACTTTACGATCCTCGAAGTAAATAACTTAATCACTTTTACCTGTAATAGTACTATCGTTTTTTATATTAAATATATCAGTCTATCACTTCCTGCCATTCACTTTTGGTAATTGTGATGCCACCGCTACCGGAAGAACTGCTTGGCAATTCAGATGGTAAATATTTTGATATACCTTCCTCATAGCAAACTTTAGCAAAAGAATTATTAGCATTAAAGATACCTCCGGCAATTGTTGTTCCTCTTATTACAACCGCACCACCTATGCCCGTGTATATATTCAAATCTCCTGCCGCAATTGCAACCACATATACATTTGGACTGGTACAACTGGGAGGTTGAACCCAGTAATCGAAAATATCAAATTCAATCTTTCCATTTGATATAAGTACCAGTAAAGTATATTCCGGAAAATCATTTATATTTGAAGGTATAAGTTTTGTTAAAGTCTTGATATTCCCGGTGGTGTAAATAATACCTTTACCTTTATAATATGTAGTATTTACAGATTTCGGCCACCAGGAATTACCTCCGATCTGAAGATTACCATTTATAATGACATTTCCGTGAACTTCCAGAATATATTTTCCACTTGCATCTTTTGTAAAACTTAAACTATTTCCCTCCAAAGATTGACTGTATGGGACAAAAGTACCTGTTTCTGTTCCTTCTAATTTTAAATTACCGGGGATAATTAATGCAGAACCCTGAACATCTGAATAATATTCATTTATCAGAGTAGCTACATTATAATTAGGATCAACGAATGTATATGTAAGACTGTCATCCCGTGTGGCATATATTGGTGCCCAGGGATTAGAGGGCCATGGTGTAATAGTCCCATTACATGATAGAGTCAAATCTCTTCCGGATTCTCCTATCCGTGCGCTTCCGCTCATATTGATATTACCCATTACAATCATTGGGCTTTCCAGACTTTCATCTATATAAGTTCCGCCGGACATTGTCAGATTACCTGCTATATTAACCTGACCGCCTTTTATTTTTGCACTCCCTTCCATCACGACATCTCCCCCCACGGATAGAGTTTCAGGATTTATGCTTGTTGTATCCCCTGACATATATAAATTCCCTTTAATAACTATTGGTCCTGCGCCATATTCCTGTAATATAGCTGAACCAGCAGTAAGATTGAGATCCCCTTCCGTATAGAAAGGACCATCTACAGGTTTATAATTACCGCTGAAAGTCGCTGTTTGCGCCGTATATACATAGTCATAAATATCAAGTGTAGGACCCTGCTGTATGACATTTATTTTTACCCTGACTGTTCTTTCAGCTCCGGTCTTATCAATACCTTTTGATGTTATAACATAATAAGAAAGTCCTCCGCTTTCATGGTATTCATAATCAACTATGAAACTGCCTTGTATTTCACCGTTATCTTCTATTTCTCCGGTAATTGGACTTGAAGGAATAGGAATATCTTCATTATAATATCTGTCTATATTTAGATACATGTTGGATATACCCGATTCCGCAAAGTTTAATGCTCTCAATTTATCCTTATCCTGCTCAGTAAAGCCAATATCACGGAAAATATAACCAATCATAGCCGTGGTCAATAAAATCACAGCCAGCCCTATTATCAGTACCAGAATTGATATGTTTCCTTTTTCTTCTTTTCTGAATATTGATATTTTCTTAATCATAATAAACATTTTTAAAATAGCTAAATTTTATTTCTTAAAGCAATCGAAGTTTTTAATTCCATAGTTCTCTCACTTTCTGTTCCCCCCTGATCAATACTTAATTTGATTTCGATTATTTTTATGCTGATCAGCTCCGTCTCATCGACCGTATCCATCCCGCCTTCGGGTATATCTATACCTGTATAATACGCAAATAAATTATTTTTAACTATATTATTAGCCACTATTTTCGCACTTTCATCATCTACTTTCCTGTAAAGATTATAATGCCCGTCTGCATCTTCAAGATAATAATTTAAAATCTCATAATCACCATCGGAATCTACGTCACTTTGAAATATGATTTCATCATTTTCAGCCTTAGTTAAATTAATGGCCTCTCTTAAATCTTTACTTATTCTATACATTGTAACCCTTGAATCAATACCGGAAGTGGTTATTTCAACAACATCCCCTGAAGTATTTATAGAGTGGACAAAGGTCGCCGAGACCATGCTTACAACCACAATAATCAGCACCATTACAAGAAGCAGCTCGACCAGTGTAAAACCTTTAGTATCTTTTATTTTTTTAATGAGTAGTAACTTCATTATCTTACCCACTTTTTTCTCATATTTATACAAATTAGTTTGTATCCTCTAATCCAATATAACTTTCTTTAGTTCCATTGTTACTTTTATAATTGCCTGGCTAAAAATCAATTTACATTTTAACTCAACTCGTTACCTGAACTCTACCGATAATTATCAGGTAAACTAATTAGATAGCAATAAATTATCTTAACTCTACATGAGCGTAGGGGGAAGTTGCTTTATAGTGAATATACCAGTAACCATCGGATGATGCTGGTATACTATGCTGTACCACCCATATATTTTTATAATCTACTCCATTAATTTCAAGAAGACTAAGATTCCAAGAATTTACATAGTGGCTCCAATTATTGGGATCAGTTGAAAAATCATTCGTTTTCCAATAATATTCCCCTGCACCATTGTAAGTAAACGGTAAGCTAATCTCGGTATACTCTCCCAGTGTTGTAGCGATGGCTTGTATTGAAGGTTGCGATTCATTACCGCTGGTATCAACTGCTGTTACTTTGTAGTAATATATTGTCTCGGCGTCTAATCCTGTATCAGAATATGAATTTACGGTTACCTCTTCTACAAAGTTTTCAATTCCCGGTGTAAATCCGCCTGTAGTACTTCTGTATATTTTATACCCTGCCAGATCAGTTTCTGAATTATTATTCCAGCCAAGGTTTATGCTGGTGGAACCTGCTGCTGAAGCCACTAATCCTGTAGGTGCTGCCGGTGGTATGGTGTCTCCGTCCTGCTTTTCTATAGGATATAACTGAGTGATTACACTTAAAGGTACTTTCATGGGTGCCTTGAAAATATTTATCTTTATCTGTTTATAACTGCTGTCTCCCACGTATACACGGGTGACTTCGTAGCTTATATCATAACCATCCTCAGTCAATGCAGGATTATCCAACCCCCAAACCGGATTACCCCCCCTGGTCCGTATACTCTATATCTTCATAATTTATTGTTCTTATAACCTCGAGTTTCTCGCTTGCAATTGCCTGTGCCCTGGTTTTCTCTCTGTTTATTTTTATAGCATCGACCGATAACATGGTGCCTCTTACAAGAACCAGTGTAATTATAGAAATAACCAGTAAGGCAATCACCACTTCTACTAAAGTAAGGCCCTTCTGATTTTTGATGTTGGATTTCTTTTTGTTGGCAATATAAAAATATCCTTTTTTCATTATAAGATCCTTAACTCTTATAGTAATCAAGGATATATAGAATAGCTATTATATACACTTCCATTCCCAATCCGCTTATAACTCCTTTGACTGCAGGCGAAACTACGGATTTTGCTCTCCAATTTTCTCTGCTGAAAATATTTGAAATATGAACCTCTACAGTCGGAATCCTGCATGCCACTATTGCATCGTGTATTCCATAGCTGTAATGAGTAAGTGCCCCGGGGTTTATTATCATAAAATCTATATTTCCAATACACTGATGAATTTTATCGATAATCTCACCTTCGTGATTTGATTGAAAATATGAAAGCTCCGCCTTATTCTTTGATAATTCTTCCAGTTCTTTTCTTAAATCCTCGAAGCTTTTGTTTCCATATATTTTTTCTTCTCTTTGCCCCAATAAATTTAAATTGGGACCATTTATTATTATGATCTTCTTCATTTTTTCTTCTTCTTATAGTCAGTTCATAAAACAATAATAAAATATTCTTATATATTATATTTATATAATCTTAATAAATATTTAATATTTATTTATATTTATTTATATATAATTATACATACTTTTTTTAATACTATCAATAATTACTCCCTTATCCACATCATATATAAAAACCGGTTTATTTATTTCTTTCATCAGAACAAATTTATTTTGAATTGTCTTGAATTTTTTATCGTATTTTAACGCACAGACAATCTTATCTATATCAATTTCCGGAATCCGGTATGGCAACTTCAATTTTCTATATATTTCAAGAATCCACTCTTTTATTTCCTTTTTACAAAGACCCAGTGAAACCGAAATATCAATGGCAACTATCATTCCTGCGCTTACGGCCTCCCCGTGACTCATTCCTTTAAATTCAAACGCACTTTCTATACAATGACCGATAGTATGACCGAAATTAAGAAGATTTCTAT
>CAZODG010000003.1:0-36101 GCA_964578525.1 uncultured Actinomycetota bacterium | reverse complement strand
TGAAATCGACATTTATTCTGGTCCCATTTTCCAGAGATTTCTTGATTGCCTCGAGGATCTGAAGGTCATCCAGAGCTTTCTCCGTTGTATAATAGGGTTTTGAGTTTGATTCCAGGCAATTACTGAAATCTTCCCACATTTTATAAGTAGGATCTTCATTCTTTAATTTAATGATATCTCGCCTGCCGTTATTTTCTTCTACTGTGATTTCCAATCCATTTTCAAAGAATGCCAGGCCCTTTGTCCCTCTTATAATAAAATAGTTCCTTTGCCCGTCAAGGTAATACGAATTACTGAAAACACCTATTGAATTATTCCCATATCCAAAAACCATGGACTGGTAATCATAATCCCCATACCCATCCTGCCTGTATTTGACTCCTGCCGCATAAACGCTCCGGGGCTTACCAAAAATTTTAGAAAGTGCTGCGATTTCATGGATACCACCGTCCATGAGCATTCCCAGAGGATATTTTGGATTGATCCTCCACTCTGTGTTCCCGTAATCCTCTGTGCCTTCTTTGTACCCTATGTATTCATGGTGGACTTTTTCAAATACAAGGATATCTCCAAGTCTGCCTGAATTTATTACTTTCATTATTTCATCCGTAAAGTTTTTATAGACGAACTGTTCCAGAATGAAAATCCGTTTCCCTGTCTTTTTTTCTCTCCTGACCAGCTCTTCTGCGTCTTTTACATTTGTAGCCATAGGCTTTTCCATTATTACATCTTTACCCGCCTCTAAAGCAGCATTGGCAATTACCGGATTTAACGGTATGGGAGTAAGTATTACCACGGCATCTATAAACGGTTCCCTGAGCAGTGCTTTATAATCCTTATAAAAGGGCATCACCGGGTATTCCTGGTTTATCTTGTTTTTGTTTTTTTCGCTTGTGGCACAGAATGCGGCTATTTCAAATTTATCTTCTAATTTTTTTAAAACAGGCTTATGCGCCCATTCCCAAATCAAACCGGGTCCTATTATTCCAAGGCGAATTTTATTCATATTACCGCTCCTTTATAAATAAATATATTAATCCAGCATAAAGATTTTCACCTTTTTATTATATAATAAGCGGCAAAACAATACATAGTCATAAAATGAATACCAGAGCATTTTTACCCTTCAAAGAGGTCTAACTAAAATCCTGGGTAAGGGATATGAAGTTATTAAAATCTACATCAGAATAGCAGTCTTTAAATACCTTATAGTAATAAACTTCTTCTTTGTTTCTTAATTTTACATTACCAGGCAGTCTTCTTTTTTTTATGAATTCTTGATCCGTTATTATAGTGTTAATTTTACTTTCCATGTTATTCTCTATTCCGGAACCCTCCCAGAATTTGTCTTTTCCCCTCCAGGCAATATTTTCAGGTAAATATTTAGCGGCTAATTTCCGCAGTATATATTTTCCTGTATTTTTATCTTTTCTTACCTTTTTATCGGGATGTATCCTTAAGACAAAATCAAGCAACCTTTCATCTAACATGGGGAGCTTTATATTAACACCATAAGCATTTGCCACTCTGTCAACCCTTTGTAATGCAGTATTATGAAGTGCGCCTATAGCTTTTATTATTTCTTGCTGAATCAACTTTGAGGAATTAAACTCTAAAAAGTAATTATATCCGCCAAAGAGCTCATCTCCGCCTTCACCTGAAAAGATAATATCGGAAGAAGCTGAAATTTTTGAAACAATTATATTACCCAGTGAACTTCTGACCAGCGGAGCATCAAAAGACTCTAAACAATATATGACTCTGGGGATATCTAAAAAAAGCTCATCTATGGTCAGCTTGCACTCGGTATGTATGGTTCCAAGATATTTTGCAACTTCTCTTGCCGATATAAGGTCCGGTGAATTTTCAAATCCAACCGAATATGTATATACATTGTCAGTAAATTCTCTCAAAAGAGCTGTAACTATGCTTGAATCAAGTCCACCGCTTAACCACACCCCAAAATTTAAACTACTGTTGGATATCCTTCTATCCACTGCTTCCAGGAGGTAATTCTCCAACCTATTTTCCAATTCTTCTTCCTCCTGATTTTCAAATAAAGAAAAATCATCGGTATCAATTGTTTTTATTGTTTTTGGACTCTCAAAATTCAACATACATGATCCCGGAAGCAGTTCGTAAATATCTTTACTGAAACCAATCAATGATTTAATTTCGGAAGCAAACATTAAAACTCCATCGGCTTTAAAATAATAAAGAGGTTTTTTACCAATAACATCCCTACTCATATAAATATTACCGTTCGCATCTGCCAGGATTATAATAAAGGAGCCCTTAAATTCTCTGAATATCTTTTTCCCTATAGTGTTAAACATAATGTTTATTTTATTTACATCAGAAATTAATTCAGAATTTCCCTGTAGATTATATTTTAAAAACAGATTATCCAGATTATAAATTTTTCCATCCAGTAAAATTACTCTTCTACCAATCCGGTTCTTCTGTTTATAATCGGCATTAATCCCGATATAATTTCCACAAATATTATAAACTCTTCTTTTTCTACCCCTATGTGATATTTTATCAAGAAGAATATTTATTTTTTCTTTGTTCTTTCTGTCTTTTTCTAAACTGATAATGCCTGCCAGCCCGCTCATTTTTTAATCAACTCCAATAGTGTTTATTTTTAACAATATTTAATATTTATAAATAAGAATTTATCGACAAATTGCCTATTTAAGCAAAAGCTCTTTTTACCCTAACAGATTTCAGCTGACATTTCAAGGCAGTAGAAATGAGGAACTGTATTAATGTGTTCGACAATAAGAGAGAATCTGACTGACTTTTCTGACTAAATTATTATAGACGCAATCTTCTCTTGATTTCGGGAATCTTCGCCCTGGCAGCTTCCACCCCTCTTTGAATAATCTGGCTTCCATGCATCAGGTCAAAAAAACCAAAATCTCCCACTTCGGATTCTATTACCAGATCTGCGAGTTTAAGATAGTTTTTGGTGATTTCATGACTCATGATATTGAAACTGGTATCTATTATGTTGTTGACCGTTAGTCTTACCGCACCTCTCCTCTTTAACCGGGGTGTCTTTTTTTGATCACGAAATCTTCGTCTTCCGGTTTCAGCATCATTCTTTATTTCAATGGGTGGAATTTCCCCGGTTGTTCTGAAATCTCCTTTATTCTCTAAGAAAAATTTATTATATTTTTCCCTGTCTTTATCAAACCTGATAGATGAGGCTATTATGAAATTAACATCCTTTGTTCTTATGGATTCAGTGGGCAGCGGTTCTATCAACCCTCCGTCTACAAGAATGCGGTTGTCCATACATACGGCAGAAAAAAAGCCGGGGATAGAAATAGAGGCCCTGACCGCATCGACTAATTTTCCTTTGGATAATATCACTTTTTCTCCTTTAATCAGATCCGCTGCAACACAGCAAAAAGGTATCCTGCAGTCATTGAATGTTTTATCCCCAAGGAATTTTTTCAGTACGTTCTCGACTCTGCGGCCATTGATAATGCCGTTTTGGGACACTGCAAGATCGGAGAAAAGCATGAAGCTCCTCCAGTTCATGGATTTTACGAATGATTTAATCTCTTCAAGACTTATCCCGGAACAATAAAATGCGCCGATTATAGCCCCCATACTTGTACCGGCCACTGCATCAAGTTTGACTCCGAGTGTCTCCAGCACTTCCAGAACTCCGATATGGGAAAGTGCCCTTGCTGCTCCACCGCTTAATGCTATGCCGACTTTTCTTTTTCTTCTAAGAATATTCAAAATAATCCTCCTTTCATGCTATCTGAGGATAAAAGTAGTTTTATAATTACCTATTTTTAAAATCAGTATTTGTTATAAATTATACTATTTTAGTATCCTTATCACCATGACCCGGCTGTCTGCCTGATTTACAATAAGAACATTGTAGGGTAAAATCTCCTTAGTTTTTAACCATCATCTAATTTGATGAAAAGTAAAATTGTAAAAATTATTATATTCTTTATATCCGTGGTTCTGGTTTTCCCGGTTATTTTTGCCGTACAGGGATGCGAAGACAGGGACACTGAGACTTCCGAAACAGAATCCGCAGAAGAAACAGCAGAGCAGGATATAAATAATATCGATGGAACCGAAAACGAAGATAAGGAAAGCGGTATTTCTCCTCAGGAAGGCACCGAAACCGATAAACAAAAAACAGGCATCGCTGGTACAGGTACGGATGCTATGGATATTACAGAACTAAGGTTGTTTTTTACCCAGGCCATGGACTATTTTGATAAAGGTTCTTACCTCATTGCAGAATATTATTTAAATAAAATAAAAGACGACTATAAGCTGCTGCAGGACCATATTTATTATTATATGGCAAAAATTCTCCTTTCACAGGAAAAGTATTATCAGGCAGAAGAATATTATCTGAAAATAATAAAAAATTATCCTGAAAGTATCTGGGCAGAAACCGCCAATCTGGAATATGCTGATGTATTCTATATCAAGGAAGATTACATAACTGCCGAAAGCGAGTATACGAATTTTCTTGCCGGCTTCCCTGATTCCTCGTATGTGCCTTACTCTCTATACCAGCTGGCCTACTGCCAGGAAAGGAACGGGAAAAAAGATCTTGCTGCCGGGAATTACAAAAAAATATGGCTAAAATACCCGCTTGGCAATTATTCAGAAATTGCCCTGGAGAATCTGAACCGGCTTGCGGAAGAAGGCTCTATCGAACCATTTGTCCCCACAGCATTCGAAATTTACTCAAGGGGAGAGATTTTTTTAGGCATATATCATTACAGCAGTGCTCTTGATGAATTTAACAGGATACTGCAGGGAGATTACCTGAACAGCCTGTCACAGGATCTTTACAGCAAGGCATTATATAAAAAAGGAATGTGCTATTTCAATATGGGGGAATACAGCAAAGCAAGAGACTTCCTGCTTCAATCCTATCAAAAGTACTCATCAGGTTCTGTGGCAGACGACAATCTCTATTTTCTGGGGAGAGCCCTTACCAATCTGAACCAGGACACAGATGCCATTTCATATTACCAGAAACTTATACAGACCTTCCCGGCAAGCAATTACAGCGATGATGCGCTTTACAGGACAGGCAGGATATACTCATTGAAGGATGATTTTACCAATGCCGCCATTTATTTCCAGAGAGTACCGAATGAATATCCAAATGGAGATAAACTGCCAGATGCATTATGGGAACTCGGTTTGATACAGTACAGGTCGGCAAATTACAATTCTGCTAAAAACACCTTTTCCGGCTACGCTTCCTCCTATAAAAACACTCCGCTGGAGGAAAAGGGGCTTTTCTGGCAGGCCAAATGCCATCAGAAGCTTGGTGATAACAATACGGCAGCAGTTTTATATAAAAAAATCGTAGATTTAAAGTCTTATTCTTATTATACCTTTGCTTCAGCAAGAATGCTTGAGGAAATGAATAAAGAGGTACAGATCGAAGGAATAAACACTGGACTAAATCCCGAAAATCCCGGGATCGCATATATACTCCCCGACATATATTCTATACTGGAGGGAGACAGCCACATTGAAAACGGCGAGGTAGATCATATAAATAAAGCTATAGAATTTCTTAAACTCGAATTTTTTAACAGCGCGTCGCTTGAAATAGAAGCAGGAAGCGGCGAGATAGAAGCAAATCCCGCCAGAACTCTGGAAATAGCCACACTATTTTTGAAATCAAAAGATTATTCAAGTTCTATCAGGATTATCTATAAGAATTTTAAGCAGTTAAAATCCGGATTAGATGAATCCCGCAGCGATTATCTATATTATCTTTATTATCCCTATGGCTTTAAAGAGATCGTCCAGAAATACAGCAGCCAGTATAACCTTAACCCGCTTTTTACTCTGGCCGTAATAAGGCAGGAAAGTCTGTTTCAGCCTGATGCCGGCTCTTACGCAGGAGCGCAGGGGTTAATGCAGATCATGCCGGCAACTGGAAAAAGTATTGCCAGCCAGATCGGTATTTCAAACTACAATGTTAATATGCTTCTCGATCCTGATACGAATATAAGGATGGGTACATTTTATCTAAGACAACAGCTTGATAACTTCGGGCAGAATGAGTTCTACTGTGCGGGAGCCTATAACGGCGGTCCTGGAAGAATGAGCGGCTGGGTTGCCGATAGAGGCAATATGGATATCGATGAATTCATAGAAAGTATCACTTACGAACAATCCAGGGAATATGTAAAAATAGTAATGGGGAATTATTATTTCTATCAGATGTTATATGAATAAAAAAAGATAATTAAAGGATCATTCCTTTTTTTAAATATTCATTTTCGATTCTGAGCAGCTGCTTACCTCGGCGATTTACCTAAAACAAAAACTGCATTTAGAGCAAGCAGATTGGGAAAGCACCTTATAAGACCCTTGCTTCCGATGTAGTATGTCTTTATTATATTTATTCCCTTTTCCTTACAATAACCCTTAAAATCTTTTATGCTTAAGAAATGCACATTCGGTGATTCATACCATTTATACGGAAGAGATGGGGTAACCGGCGCCCTCCCCCCAAAAAAAAGGCTAAAACGTGACCGGATATATGCAAAATTTGGAAATCCCACTATTACTTTTTTTCCCACTCTTAACGATTCCCTGAGCACAAACTCTATTTTTCTGGTTTCCTGCATGCACTGATTCAATATGACATAATCAAAAGAATCATCCGGGTATTCCCCCAGACCGCCTTCTATGTCTCCGTGGAATACGCTCAATCCTTTCTCGACACATTCATAAATAGCTTTTTCTCTTAACTCTATACCCTGTGCCTTTATTTTTTTCTCCCTAACAAGAAGATTTAAAAGTTCCCCGCCGCCGCATCCGAGATCGAGTACACTTGAACCTGTTTCCACAATATCAAATATGATCCGGTGATCCGGTTTTATTATCTTATTATTTATTTTTTGCATTATCATGCACCCTGTTTAAAAAATGACTGACCAAACGGGTCTCTTCCACAAACTCCAGAAGAAAGGCATCATGGCCATAAGTTGAATTTATTTCACAATAAGTAACATCCAGACGTCTTGTCTTAAGCATTCTGACAATCTCTCTGGATTGGTATGAAGGATACAGCCAATCGGATTTAAAAGCTATGACCAGAAACCTGGTATCGATTTTTCTGCCAGCCGGTAAAAACTTATCTGCTGACGACAGGTCAAAATAATCCAGCGCTTTGGTTATATAGAGATAAGAGTTTGCGTCAAATCTCTTTACAAAACTGTCTCCCCTGTAATGCAAATAGCCCTCTACTTCAAATTCAGGTTTGAATGAAAAATTATAACTGCCGTTTTTAAGCTTCCTTGAAAATTTGTTTTCCATCGACTCATCGCTCATATAGGTTATGTGCCCGATCATACGCGCCAGAGCCAGCCCCCTTTCAGGCTGATTGCTGCCGTAATAATCGCCGCCCTTCCAATCGGGATCGGACATCACTGCCTGTCTTCCAACTTCATTAAGCGCAATCTGCTGCGGTGAATGTTTTAATGTCGTGGCCATTGGGATAGCAGATAAAATCCTCTCCGGGTAAGAAGAAACCCACTGCAGGACCTGCATTCCTCCCATCGAACCTCCTACTACACATAGCAGCCTTTCTATTCCCAGATAGTCGAGCAAATATTTTTGAGCATTGACCATATCGGATATTGTAATATGCGGAAAGTCCAGTCCGTAAGGCTTGCCTGTCTTTTCGTTCAATGAAGACGGGCCCGTGCTTCCTTTGCATCCTCCGATAACATTGGAACATATAATGAAATACTTTTCGGTATCAAAAGCTTTACCCGGACCTATCATATCGTTCCACCAACCCGGTTTTTTATCTCCTTTATGAAATCCGGCAGCATGAGCATCTCCGGACAGTGCATGCAGGACCATGACCGCATTGTTTCTGTTTTCATTCAACCTGCCATATGTCTCATATACAATTGTGATCGGGCCCAATTTTTCCCCCGATTCCAGCAGCATCTCATCCGGAGGTCCGGCAAAATTAAAATATTTTGTTTCGATTATTTCTGCTGCATTTTTCATATTCATCCGCCTGTAATTATTTTACATATAATTGATAATTATAAAAATATCATTCCTGAAACAGCCACGTAGAAAGATATCTTTCACCCGTATCGGGTAAAAGGACCACAATAAATTTTTTATCGGATTCCGGTCTTCTGGCAACCTCTATTGCTGCCCACAAAGCAGCTCCGCTGGATATACCCACCAGAATTCCTTCCTCTTTTGCAATTCTTCGGGCTGCAATTCCTGCATTTTCATTAGAAACTTTTATGATTTCATCAATTATATTTTTATTCAATACTTCAGGGACAAATCCTGCTCCGATTCCCTGTATTTTATGGGGACCCGGACTTCCACCTGAAAGAACAGGGGAATCTGCCGGTTCCACTGCAACTATTCTGATGGATGGTTTTTTCTTTTTTAATGCTTCCCCTACGCCGGTAATAGTTCCTCCGGTACCTATCCCGGAAACAAAAATATCCACGCTTCCATCGGTATCGGCCCATACTTCTTCTGCTGTTGTTTTCCTGTGTATTTCAGGATTTGCAGCGTTCTCAAATTGCTGGGGCATAAAACTATTTTTAGTCTCTCTCTGAATTTTCTCCGCTTCTTCCACCGCTCCTTTCATTCCCTTTGCTCCGTCCGTCAGGACGAGTTCGGCTCCGAATATCTTGAGAAGCTGCCTTCGTTCCAGGCTCATCGTATCCGGCATGGTCAGAATCAATTTATATCCCCTTGCAGCGCACACAAAAGCCAGCGAAATACCGGTATTCCCACTCGTGGGTTCTACAATAACCGTATCTTTATTTATCAAACCTTCATTTTCTGCAGCATCGATCATGGAGACCCCAATCCTATCCTTGACGCTTGAAAGAGGATTGAACGATTCCAGTTTTACCAGAACAGTCGCATTTAAGCCTTTTGTCAGGTTATTTATTCTTACGAGCGGGGTGCTCCCAATAGTTTTCGTGATATCTTCATATATTTTTGACATTTTAGTTCTCCTCCCAATTAATAAATAAGATATTTTACCCTTAAAACATCGATAAAAAGGACATCCCTGTTATTCCTGGGATTTCTTTAGTGCCTGCCCGATATCGGTAATAATATCATCAATATGTTCAAGACCTATTGATAGCCTTATAAAATCCGCTGTTACACCGGTAGCGATTTGTTCTTCTTCAGAAAGCTGCTGATGTGTGGTTGTCGCGGGATGTATGGCAAGTGTTTTTGCATCACCGATATTGGCAAGATGGGAAACCAGTTCCAGCGAATCTATAAATTTTTTACCTGATTCTGCTCCGCCTTTTATTCCAAATCCTATAATAGCTCCTGCACCTTTTTTCAAATACTTTTCAGCTTTTGATTTTTCCGGACTTGATTTAAGGCCGGGATAACTGACCCAGTTAACCAGCGGATTTGATTCAAGAAATTCCGCTACCCCCAGAGCATTCTCACTATGTTTTATCATCCTAAGAGGCAGGGTTTCAAGACCCTGCAAAAATAAGAATGAATTAAATGGTGAGAGAGCCGGTCCAAGATCCCTGAGTAAAATGACTCTTGCTTTTAAAATATAAGCAATATTTCCAACGGTCTTGAATGCCTCAACAAATTTCAGCCCATGATAAGCAGGTTCCGGATCAGTTATTAGAGGAAATTTCCCATTTTCCCAGTTGAATTTACCGGAGTCCACAATGATACCGCCAATCGACGTCCCGTGGCCTCCGATAAATTTTGTCGCAGAATATACTATTATATCCACTCCGAAATCAAATGGTCTTAAGATATAAGGGGAAACAGTATTATCCAATATCAATGGTATACCATTATCATGCGCTACTGCAGAAAGTTTTTCCAGATCCGTTACATCGAGCTTTGGATTTCCCAGGGACTCCGCATAAATTGCTTTTGTCTTTTCATTAACGGCATTCCTAAAAGCATCAAGATCGGAAGATTTTACAAAATTGACTTTTATGCCAAGCCTTTTAAATGTGTTATGGAAAAGATTGTAAGTCCCGCCATACAGATTATTGGCAGAGACTATTTCATCTCCGGCTTGAGCTATATTGAGAATTGCCAGTGTTTCCGCTGCCTGTCCGCTTGCAACCGCCAGAGCTCCGGCTCCGCCATCAAGAAGTGCAATTCTTTTTTCCAGAACATCATTTGTGGGATTCATTATCCTGCTGTAAATATTACCAAATTCCTTCAGGGCAAAAAGATTTGCAGCGTGTTCCGAATTCTTGAACTGAAAAGAAGTGGTTTGATATATGGGAACAGCTCTGGCTCCCGTAGTGGGATCTGATTCCTGGCCTCCGTGGAGCGCCAGCGTTTCCGGTTTTAATTTTGAATCAATTCTACTCATTATATTTCCCCTTTCCTATAAATTTCACATTCGTAATCCTTAAAAATATTTTTAAATTTTCTAAAATAAATATTTATAAAAAGATCAGGCTGATATGGGTATAGTTCAAATACTGTACATTATCCTATCATCTTTTCTTTCCATGCACATTTTTACAAGATCACCCAGAGTATATGAACATAAAACTTTCGATATTTTGTCTCCTATTTCTGTCCAGATATCCCTGGTCACACAGGTAGATACTCTGTCACAGACAGAGGGATTATTAACACAGTCGATCAGGCTCAGATCTCCTTCCAGGATCTCCACGATTTCCTTAAGTTTGATTTCGGAAGGTGGTCTGCTTAAGATATACCCGCTGTGTGCTCCGCTGTAGGTATTTACCAGGCCTTTGCCTTTCAGAGGTATCATGATCTGACTCAAATATTTCTCAGAAACATCTATATTCTTAGAAATATCTTTAAGCAGTATCGGACCTTTTTTATAGTTTAAGGCTATCTCCACCATTAATCTTAATCCGTATCTTGCTCTGGTAGATATTCTCATCTCACTCTTCTACTTTATTTATGATTTATAAATACTATTAATATTATTTAATAAGTAGCATTATATTGATAAAAAAATTAATATCAAGAACAAAATAAGAAGTAAGAATTTTTTAGGGGGAGGAAATCTTTTTTATTTTACTGATTATTTAGTTTGACTGGTGCATACTTTTATATTGTTTTCAATCAAGATCTCTTCTGTTCTTGAAATATCGGCAACACTTAAAATAATCCTTGACCCTGAAATAACATATATGTAATCTATATTTATACCTTCCTTTGCCAGAATATCAAGGATTTCATAAAGTGCGCCCGGCCTGTCCTGGATCTCAACACAGATTACGTCGGCCTGGTGAGTAGTGTAGCCGGATTCTTTGAGTAATTTTCGCGCTGATTCTACATTCGATACCATCAACCGGAGGATTGCATAATCTCTTGCCTCGGTTGTAGAAAATCCCTGTAAATTTATATCACGGTCCTTTAAAATTTTTGCAACCTCTGCCAGCCGGCCCGTTTGATTTTCCAGAAAGACTGTCAATTGTTTTATAGGCATTTTCCCCCCAATCTCATATTTATTGATATTTAAACCGGGAATTTCTAATTTTTACCATATTACAATAATTTTGCGATACTTTCCACTTTAAAAATATGTTTACCCTCTTAATTTTATTCGTCTTTTAATATAATATATCAGAGTATGGAAGAAAGAATCAGAAAGAAACAATATATTAGAAGCATAAGCTACAGGTATTTGATTTATATAATTGCAGTCATAGCCATAATACAGTTACTCGCCCTGAGAGCGTGCCACACGGAAGAAGTATCCATTCTGCCTGAAAAATTATTTTCTTCTTCAGTAGATTTCCCTATTTCCGAATTGACCCTTGATATAACTTCCGGGGATTCGGAACCCGGATTTACCGAAAGTGAAGATACTGCCGTGACCGAAGAGATTCCGGAAGCAGAGACAGAAGAAAACGGGGTCGAAACAGGAACCCAGAATCTTACCGATATCCAGAAGAATATTGTCTTAAAGTCATTGGAAATGCTTGATAGAGACATAGAATACGGATATCAGCTTTATCCCGATACAGGTTACCCCAACACTAATGTATGGGTCTCCACTGATGTAATTTCTATGACATATAATGAATGCGGAGTCGATCTTCTGGAACTGATATATCAGGATATGGTCGAACATAAAGAAGATTACCCCATGGATAAGACAGGCAGAAAGACGCCGATAAAGCATATCGATTCACGAGACGTAGTTTTCCAGGAAAAATTTTTTAGCCGCAATGCCCTGACTACGCTTCCCCATGAATATGACCTTGAAGATGAAAACAGTGATTTCTTCTGGCAGCCAGGAGACATAGTTTATTTTCGTTTTGATGAAAACAATGTCGATAAGGACCGCGGAGGATTTATTTCTACTCATACAAATGACAATGGGATCAATCTGGTTATAATGATCTCACCTGAAAATAATGAACTGGAAGAGGTCGATGTACTTCAGGAATACGAAATTGTGGGACACTACCGCTACCCGCCGCCGGAAGTCGATTAAACTTTACCGGATCTGCTACGGAAAAATAAAAGGATTGAAGTTGGTCCTGTAATCAAACCAATCCACTTTTTCAACTCTTTTCAAAAATCCAACAATTTTATAAGTAAGCGGAGTAAAGACAATCTCAAGAGAAACCTTAAAAATATAATTGGAAATAATAATAAGGAGCACCAGATCGTTTGGATATACTCCCAGAAAAGCTATAAGTACAAAAATTATTGTGTCAATTCCCTCACCGACAATGGTAGAACCAATTGTCCTTGTAAAAAGCCATTTTCCTTTCGTAAGGATCTTCATTTTTGCCAGAATAAAGGAATTCGAAAATTCTCCTGCAAAATAAGCAATAAGAGAAGCAGTGACTATTCTCGGCGTCTGTCCAAGTATTCTCATATAAGCTTCCTGATATTCCCAGCCGCTGGCGGGTCTGATCAAACCTATTAGTCCCAGAGTCAAAGACATAAGAGCCGCACAGAAAAATCCTATCCATATTACCCTCCTGCTTCGTCTGAATCCATAGACTTCTGTCAGTATATCCCCAAAAATATAGGATAGCGGAAAGAGAATTGTTCCGCCGTCAAAAGTAAATTTCCAGATTTCCACGATTTTAGATGAAGCTATATTGGAAATGAGAAGCACCGCGACAAAAAGACCGGTTATAAGATCCAGATACCTGAATCTTTCAGGATTGAGGCTGCTAACCGGGTTATTGAAATCGATTTTCATTTTTTTATGGCTCTATTATATTTCCAATAATCAAAATCCATGAATTTTATATTATACAACAAAAAATATCTGTTGTACTCAAATGAACCTTAACGGATATTCCCTTGATTATAATTTTGAAATAATGGTATATATTGGGTTATAATGATTTAAATGATATTTAATCAATTTTTATAAACCGGGGGTTTTAAAGATGAACGAAAAGAATAAATTTGATAAGAAAGATATAAGCTACATAGTAGGAGGCGCAATAATTGGAGCAATCGCCGGTTATATCGTAAAGAGGGTAGGTCTAAAAAACTTGATGAGTTTGTTAAAAAAGAAAGAAATCATTCCTTCCTCAATTTCAAATTTACTGAATGAATTTACATCAGGTAGAGAATCGGAAGAATAACTCCCTGTCAGATTAAAAATTAATTTAACAGGGAGTCAAATATAATACTTTAGAATTATTTTTGTAGTTTCTTTATTTTTTTGTCAGTTACTTTCTGGGCTTTTTTCTCATTACCATAAAATAATAAACGATTGCTGCTATGCCATTTAGTTGACTTACAAAAAAGGTCACGATTAGAATAACGAGCCACATGGTTTTAGCATTCTCTCCACCGGTTCCGACCGGGAACTCATTTGGTTTCCTTTTTGCGCAATCCACAAGGGCAATGATCCATACAACAAAGAAGAAAAGCCCTATCAGGCCTGCGATTACCGCAAAGCAGATAAGCACACCCGATAATCCGCTGATGGCCATCCCTTTCCAAACCTCTCCTGCCTGCCATCCATACTTGCAGCCGGTTCCAAGAAGCGACATCACGGCAATTAACAAGAGTGAAGCCGGTAGTAATATTCTTTTCATTATGCCTCCAGTCAGTTTATAAATAATATTATTAAGAATTTTTATTATTCTAACATTAATAAAATATCCATTCAAACTTCAAAAATCATTCATATCCTGTTTCCCTTAATTTAGGGGAGTCGAACCAGGAACCCGATATTTTATAAGTTCCTTCAATTGATTTAGAGATCACGGTAGTCACTACGACTCCTGCTTCTTCCAACGTATAGCCAGCTCTGTAAACTACCAGAATATTTCCATTTTTAGTTGTATAGCCGGAATACTTCTTCGAATCCGGCATATATTCTCCGGCATTTTCCTTTAAATATGATGAAAATTTTAAAAATTCTTCTTCCGTAACTGCTTCAAGCATACCGGCATCCATATCTTCTTTATAACCAGAGTAATCCTGATCATTCAATGCAGCCAGATATTTTTCCGTTGCCTGATCGGTAAAAGTAAGCGCCTGCTCATCTATAGGCCTGCATCCCATAACAAGCTGCATCAGGATAAATACTGATAAAATCAATAATATTAAATTTTTTCTTTTCATTTAAGATCTCCGCACCTGAATTTTAACATATCGAATATTCTTAATTATTTTAATTTATTAGATCTCTCTGAAATTAATTTATTTCTGCATTTCCAGTAATGCTTCCAGATCGATATCAATAAATATTATGAAAGTATTTTTCCGTGTTTCAGCCAGCACAAAAGCTTGCTCAACTGTTCCTTTCGAGGCAAGAAGCATCGTACCCTGCTCATTATTTCCTTCTTCAGCTATATCCTGTATTTTCAGTATCAACCATCCTTTGCTGTGAAGTGTCCCGTAATGATCAAGGACTTCCGTTTTATTATCAGGGGTAGAATATATTGTTGCCGTGAACTCCTCGTCTCTTATATTCTCCGGCAGGTTTTCAAGGATCGCAAGATCTTCTCCGGCTAAACTTCCGCCATACTTATCAATTAAATCCATAATCTCATTCATATCGCCTTCTACCTGTACAAGGGCCAGAGAATCGGGATAGATCAACTCTTCATTAACCAGATTTTTATCGATTTCCTTACCGGTTTTTATTTCCAATCCGGTAATCCTTTCAATATATGAAAACAAAGGACATGCGCATGATGTACTGATAACGGTAATAATCATAAATAAAAATATAGCGGTAAACAGTAATTTTGATTTTATATTTCTTTTTGCTTTCATCGCAAACGCCCTTCCAATTAATAATAGTAACATTTATTATGCACAGTATAGAGAAATTGTAAAATACTTAAATGCGGACCATTCTTATCTTATATATACCCTGGGGATCCTCTTTTTGAACATACATACGACTTCATAGTTTATGGTATTCATTAACCTGGCAATATCATCTGCAGTTATTTTCTTATCTCCGGAATCACCTATAAGGATAACTTCATCACCAGCATTTATATGGCTTTCTTTTGCAATATCGGTGATATCTATCATAAACTGATCCATTGTGATATTTCCTACTACAGGTGCGGACTTTCCTTTAATCAAAACCGCAGCTTTATTCGCAAGCGATCTTGGATATCCATCCGCATATCCTACAGGTACGGTAGCTATGATACTATTTCTTTTCGTTTTAAAAGTTCCGCAATATGAAATCATTTCACCTGAAGGAACCTCTTTAATAAAGGTTATTCTTGTTTTGAGGCTGAAGACGGGTTTCAGTCCGGATACCGCACTGCTCACTCCGGGATCCAGCCATTCTGTATAATCTTCATCATAAGGATTAAGCCCATATATTGAAATCCCGGTCCTGACCATATCAAGGTGCATGTTTCTGTGTCTGAAAAATACTGCGCTGTTCGCACAGTGAAAAATCTTTACAGCTATCTTTTTATCCTTCACCTTACCGATAATCTCATTGAATCTTTTCCACTGTTGTTCCGTATAATAGTCATCCTTGCCGCCGGCGCATGAAAAATGAGTGGAGACAGCTTCTAATTTTAAATTGGGAAGTGAAGATATCCTTAAAATCTCACTAACGGCATCATTGAAGTTTATTCCTATCCTGTTCATGCCTGTATCTATATTTATACTTACTATTACTTTTTTTCCGATTCTTACGCATTCTTCCGAAACAAACTGTGCCGCTTTATATGAATTTATATTAAGGATCAGATCATATTTTATGGCCTCTTCTACTGCTTCAGGAGGACTTTCACCTAAAATATAAATGGGCGCCGTTATTCCCGATGTCCTTAATTCTATGCCTTCTTCGGCTATTGCCACTCCCAGCGCATACACACCGCATTTTATGGCCTGCCTTGAGACTTCGACCGCGCCGTGACCATATGCATCGGCTTTGACGGCTGCCATTACTTTTGTATTTTTGGAATTGGCAAATGATTGGATTATTTTTAAATTATGGCACAAATGGGAGAGATTTATCTCGGCCCATGCAAATCTTTTATCTATTATTGGATCTTTATTCACTTAATCTTGATTAAAATAATTGTTTTTAAACCATTGATTTAACTATATCCGCCCTTGTAATTATACCGGCGAGATCACCTTTACTGTTCAGGACGGGTACCCTGTTTACATTGTTTCTTATCATTATATTAGCGACCTCGCTGACAGGAGTATCCTCGCTGACTGTTCTGACCTTTTCGGTCATGATATCCTCTACCTTTGTCCCCAGATATTTTTTAAGATTTCTTTTAAATTTATTCAGGCTTTCAAGATATATTATGCTGTCAAGCAATTTGAAATATCTTGGAAAATGCAGGTCGGAATCCTTTACGATCAAATCCCCTTCCGTGGCTACCCCTACCAGCTTGCCGTCATCATCGACTACCGGTACGCCGCTTATTTTATTTTTTAAAAGCAGTTCCGATAATTTTTCTACCGAAGCATTTTTATTTATAGTTATGACTTTTTTTGTCATGATATTCTTTGCTAAAAGCTCTGACATCTTTAATCTCCTTCACTTATATTTTTTAATCAAATATCTTTGTATTTGACTTTCTCTATTTCTAAAAAAACTCTCTTCAGCCCCTCTGAAAGATCTGTTGCAATCAGCGAGGCCCTGCTGGTTTCTTTTATCATGATATCCGCTGCCATACCATGGATATAAGCCCCGCAAACCGCACCCTCCAGCGGTCCCATTCCCTGGCAGAGCAGTGAACCAATGATACCGGTCAAAATATCACCGGTACCTGCCGATGCCAGGCCCCAGTTTCCGGTAGGATTGATAAAAGTGGTATCATTATAATCCGAAATCACTGTCCCTGCGCCTTTAAGCACAGATATCAATTTATATTTTTTGGCAATTTCCATATTTATTTTGATCCTGTCTTCCGGATTAATTCTATCCACACCCTTTATCGATGACATTTCTCCGGCATGAGGTGTTATCACAACGTTTTTGAGGTCCAAATTTCCTATATCATATTCGCTATTTTTCTTAACATCTTCCTGTCCATAAAATACAGAAAGACCATCGGCGTCCAGCACCAGCGGTTTTTTTATTTTCTTAAGCAGTTCCCTTACAAGGTGCATCGTGTCGGGGTTCCTCGACAGTCCAGGTCCCACGGCCAGGGCGTCGGATCTGTCGGCAAGTTCCAAAATTTTATTCAGGCTATCCGGATGTATGGAAATATCTTCCGTTTGTTCCACGGGATACGTAATGACTTCCGTCAACTTCTCCTCATAAATATCATTTAACTCACGGGGGCAGACAAGCGATACCATTCCGGCACCCGATCTCAGGGCACCCATGCAGGTCATTGCTGCAGCACCGGTAAATCCAATCGAGCCTGCTATCACCAGCAGATTTCCTACTTTATGCTTGTATGTCCATGATTCTTTTACAGGAATATTTTCGGCCACCCACCTGAAATCGGGCTCGAAAACCTGTTCATATATGCCGTAATATTTTTCCGGAATACCTATATCGATAATTTCGATCTCTCCTGTAAAATCCGCTCCCGGATAATTTACCAGTCCTATCTTCTTGCAGCCAAAGGTTATGGTTTTATCCGCCCTTACTGCCGTTCCTAGAACTTTTCCTGAGTCGGAATCAATACCCGAAGGAATATCTACGGAATAAATCGCAAGATCGCTGTTTTGTTTTCTGGCTGAATTTATGATTCCGATAACCTCTTTAGAAGGTCCGCGGATATCATCGCCATGAAGGCCTGTGCCAAATAATGCATCTACGATGAAATCTGCTTTCCTGATCTCTTCTTCGAATAAAGAAAATATTTTCTTATCTTTGAGATCCAAATAATATAATTCATTGCCTCTGGCTGACCGGAGCTTTTCGAAATAAAACAAACTGTCGGGACTGAATTTACTTACAGGGGACAGATAAAATATGTTTACCTTCATTCCATAATCAAGCAAATCGCCGGCAGTCACAAACCCATCTCCGCCATTGTTCCCGCTTCCGCAAATAACAATGCCTCTGGCTGTTCTCTTTAGATTCGTATTTTCAAAATCGCTTAAAATCTTTTTAGAAACTCCGCTGCCCGCATTTTTCATAAGCAGTTTTGAATTTATTCCGTCCGCTATGGCTTTTGCATCGATCTCAGCTATTCTGCTGCCTTTTAGAATTCTTATTAATTTCATTTTATAAAAATTATATCACCTGATACTAAACAATTATTCTTCCTCATAAATCATATAATTGCAACTGCATATGCAACGGCAAAATTTTCTGTTGTCGAAACCGATATTTTTATCTCTTTTATTTTGAGGCTCTTTACAAATTCAAAGGTTTTCCCGTATAGCTTAATATAGGGGGCCCCGCTTTCCATATTCATAAGTTCGATCTCATTTAGCGATACGTTTCTGCTTATCCCTTCGGCAAGTGATTTGGAAACTGCCTCTTTTGCCGCGAAACGTGCCGCAAGACTCTGATACATACCTTTATTTTTCCTGTCACAATATTCTATTTCATTTCCGGTATATACCCTGCGTAAAAATCCTGAATTATCCTTGATGGCAGATTTAATTCTTTTTACCTCTATTATATCTGTGCCGATCCCGAATATTTCCATAAATATTTACTCCACTGTGACGCTCTTTGCAAGATTTCTTGGCTGATCCACGTTTCTATCCAGGTTTTTAGCAATATAATAAGAATATAATTGGACAGGGATAATGGTTAAGATAGCGTATAATTCCTCCTGTATTTCGGGTATCCGGAAAACATAATCCGAATATTTTTGCGTATTTTTATCACTTTCACTGATTATGGAAAATATAGTTGCTTTTCTTGCTTTTACTTCCTGAATATTGCTCAATATCTTTTCGTAAACCGAATCATGAGGCATAATTCCTACCACTATTGTTTTTGAATCCGTAAGGGCTATCGGACCATGTTTCATTTCGCCTGCCGGATATCCCTCTGCATGGATATAAGAAATTTCTTTAAGTTTCAATGCTCCTTCCAGTGCGGTCGGCAGCCCGAAAATCCTTCCCAGAAAGAGAAAACATGTATATTTATAAGTTTTATCGGCAATTTTCTTTATTTCATCTGCGCGCTTGAGTATATTTTGTATTTTATCTGGTATGGTTTTCAATTGTCCGATTATTCTTTCAAATTTGTTTTTATCGACAAGCCTCTTGACTCTGGCAAAATATAAAGCCATAAGATACATGACCATGATCTGCGCCGTATATGTTTTTGTGGCACACACGCCTATTTCAGGACCGGCATATGTATAGATCACTGCATTTGATTCTCTTGCTACGGTACTCCCCACTACATTTGTAATGGCCACTATTCTTGCTCCACCGGATTTTGCTTCTCTGATTGCTGCAAGAGTATCAATAGTTTCTCCCGATTGGGTTATGGCAATAAATAAACAATTATCTTCGGCAAGTTTATCCCTGTATCTATATTCCGATGAAAAATCCACTTCAACCGGAATTCTTGCCCATTTCTCTATGACCTGTTTTCCGATCAAAGCCGTATGATAAGATGTCCCGCATGCGATTATCCGGATTTTCTTCAGGCTTTTGATCTCTTCGGGCATCATGCCAAGTTCATCGAAATTCAGCTTTCCGTCTACCAGTCTTCCTCTCATAGTTTCTTTGACTCCATAAGGCTGTTCGAATATTTCTTTTAACATGAAATCTTCGTATCCGCCTTTTTCGGCACTTATGATATCCCAGTCGACTTTGAAGGATTCTCTCCTGACCGGCTTCCCATCACTATTAAAAATTTCCACTTTATCCGCGGTCAGCCTTACGGTCTCGAAATCATTTATTACGATAAAATTTTTTGTATATTCAAGCACTGCAGGTATATCCGAAGCAAGAAAGTTTCCATTTCCCGAAATTCCCACGACCAGAGGGCTGGTGATCCTTGCCCCGATTATTTCACCAGGATTATTTACAGAAATTGCCACAATGGTCCCGGATCCTTTTATTTTCTTTATGACCTTCTGCATTGCTGAAAGCAAATCTCCGTCATAGTATTTCTCAAGCAGATGGGGCAATACTTCGGAATCGGTTTGTGAAATAAATTTATGTCCCTCTTTTTTAAGTTTCTCTTTTAGCTCAGCATAGTTTTCTATTATTCCATTGTGGACAACCGCAATACCGCCGCTTTCATCCAGGTGGGGATGGGCGTTTATTTTAGTCGGTTCTCCGTGAGTTGCCCATCTGGTATGCCCGATCCCGCAGTTTCCATCTATTTTTGAATCATTTACTTCTTTTTCCAGTATACTGATTTTTCCTGCTTCTTTGACGACATTTATCTTTAAATTCGTCGAACCCGCCGTCAAATCTGTGACTTCATCTTGATTTCTCCCTATCATGGCAATACCGGCCGAATCATAACCTCTGTATTCCAACCGTTTGAGCCCGTTTATCAATATATCTTTACATTTTTCATTTCCCACACATGCAACTATTCCACACATTAAGATCTCCCGCAGTATTTATTAACAATTTTTTAAAAGTTATCTATATTTCCAACCCGTAAAAATTCCTGTGGTTATTCAAATAAATATACAATATTTATGTTTGCCGTGATTTCTATTTCCTGAGGCAGAATCGTAGGGGTTGTAATCCCGTCTAAGGCTTCTATGCCTTCATCTAATTTCGATATCGAATAAAGCGGCCCCGGATATGACGTTCCACTTTCGGATATATAAAGAATCCGGCTTATGACCAGACCTGCTGAATTTGCGATAGCATGTGCCTTATTGTCCGCATCTTTTGACGCCTCTGCAAGCGCATCATTTACCGCCGTCTTCTTTGATTCATCAGTAAAGTCAAAACCTATCGATGATATATCATTTGCGCCGGACTCCGTTGCAGTGGCAATTATCTCCCCGATTATTTCCAGATCGGTTGTTGTTACCTTCAGGGTGCTCACGACCTGATATGCATAGATCCTCGGCGGTTTGTTTTTCTGCGAATAATCATATAAAGGATTGAGGTTGAAACCGGTTGTTTCTATTGTAAGATTTTCAGCATTTAAAGCTTCTATTGCAGAAATTATTTCTTCGGAGACCCGGCTATTCTCATCTACTGCGCTCTTAGTTGAAGATTTTTCCGTTACTACCGATATATCTATAAAAACTTCATCCGGAATGACTTTAACCGTGCCCGAACCTGTTACGGATATCGTATTCTGAAGGTCCCCGGTTAAACTTTCACTTTCGGTACTATAGGGAGCTATTTCCCCATCCAGGCATCCTGAAAGTGCTACTGCCGCGAAGACTGAAATTAATGAGACTATAAAAAACAATGATATTCTTATAATTTTATTTTTCATTCTTTCTCCTTTTTCCATTCACATATGAATAATTCAGAGTGATTATATAACAAACCAGGTGATATTTAAAACTTCGATGTATGTACGACTCCACGATTATAATCTATTTTGAATTTAAACTTTTCCAGTATTCTAATTTTTCCTGTTTCTTTTATTCAAAATTAATACAACCCGGTGAAAAAATATTAATTTAGTACTATGATAAAAGCTATGAAAAATCAGGTAATTCATGATAATTAAACAAATCTTTGAAATATATTTTAGTAAAGTAACATACATTTATAATACATTAATTATATGTTATTATAAAATCGTAAAATCAAAATATATCTTACAAAAACAATCTTAAACTATTCAAAAAGGAGGAGAAAAATGAAGGATTTTCTCGTTTCGTAGAATGATAACTCCGGTAATTATTCAGGTTATATTTTGGATTGGTGTAGTGGGATTCGTTATTCTTGGTTTCGTTATGATTGGTATAGGTGCAAGTTTGCCATGGGGTGGTGGAACCTCAATCTTAATCGGGCTGGCATATATTTTATTAGGACCTATTGGTGTAAGAATATATTGTGAGATATTGATCTTATTCTTCCGTATGAACGAAACTCTTACTGAAATCAAGAATAATACTGAGCCAAAAGCATAAAAAAATAATTCTTATTTAACCAAGAGCAGGTTATTTGTAAATTGTAAATAAGTTTACAATTTCTATAGCCTGCTAAAATATCGTATCTTTAATATTTATATAATATTGATGATCATCATTCCAGTAGATACCATTGAAAAGGAATAAAATTCTACTGCCTCTTATAAAAGCACCTGCTTTGCTTATTGCCTTATTTACCACAACCATTTTTTGGAGAAAATTTTTCTATACAGAATATTAAAAAACAGAGATAATAATCAAGTATTTTTTAAACTGATTTCAAAGAAGGTACTTATGGATGTCATTATAAGAGAAAATTATGATCTGATGAGCAAATATGCCGACGGGATCATAGCAAAATGCATAAAATCGAAGCCTGATTGTGTCCTCGGACTTGCAACAGGAGGTACCCCGATAGGGACATACAGAGAACTAATAAAGATGCACAGTCGTGGGCTTGATTTTTCGGAAGTCAAAACTTTTAATCTTGATGAGTATCTTGGTGTCGGAATCGATCTTGATAAGCCGTATCATCTGGACCAGAGTTATGCGAGGTTTATGTACGAAGAGTTTTTCAGACATATAAATATCAAAAAGGATAACACTCATGTTCCTGACGGGTTTTCAAGAGAACCTGATAAGTTTTGTAAGTGGTATGAAGATGAGATAAAAAAAGCAGGAGGAATAGACCTGCAGCTTCTCGGGATAGGCGGCGACGGCCACTGGGCATTCAATGAACCCGGTTCCTCTCTGTCTTCCAGAACCAGAGTCGAACCATTGACAAAACAGACCCTGGATGATAATTATGAGAGTTTCTATAAGAAAGCAAACATAGGAAGAGAAGATATGCCGTATTTTGCAATCACGATGGGGATCGGAACGATTCTCGAAGCAAGGCAGCTGATCATGCTTGCCAGCGGAAAGAAAAAAGCAAAAGTCATAGCAAAAGCGCTTGAAGGACCCGTAACATCGCAGATCACAGCATCGGCAATACAGCTTTACGGTGGAGAGGCAACTGTTGTCCTTGACGAAGATGCCGCCTCGGAACTACAAAATACTGACCATTACAGACATGTTGAAAAATTAAAGTCGGATCACAGGTCAGGCTCGATATCTCAGTCTTAAAAGATTTCTTCTTTTTCCTGTTTTGTATAGAATAGTTTCATGTACTGCTCTTCGGGAAGCAGCTCCGTACTATTAAGAAGGCAAGATATTGCTTTCTCTCTGTTAACTGCCGCTTTTTCTTCTATAGCGAGTAATTTTTCCGGAATTTTAGATTTTAAAAGCATCTCTTTGATCTTCTCAAAAATATTACGGCTTCCGTAGAGGAATTCTCCCTCACTCAGGATCTTTGATGCAATCATAGATTTAAAAGTATCGAATTTTAATTGTTCCCGTACTTTTTGTATATCTTTTACGATATAGTCTATCTCTTCCCTGTAACCGGGATTCTTAATAAGGTAATATTTTTCCTGATATATCGAGCTGTCGATATTTTTTATTGTACTCTCAGGCAGATTTTCGGTAACTACCACAATATCAATATCGGAACCTCTTACGAGTTTCCCTGTCGATTTCTCGGGTCTTGGTTCCGAGTGCGCCATTTCATAAACTATATCGCCGGCAATAATAAAGCAGGCACCGCTGGTTATAATCTCCGGTTCTGCCTGACCTTCTGTTATTTTTTTTATTATTTCCCGGGCAAGTTCAAATTTTTGCCTGCTTATATTTCTTATTTTATTATAAAGCGAATCTGCTATCTTATCGATTTTCCCGGAATCTTTCTCCAGCCCTATAACGGTATAAGTCAGGAATTCCCTTTTTATGGAAGGGGAAAGTCTTGCGTATCCCTCGACTCTCGCATCGAGCCTCAAAAATCTTTTTCCGAATGTTTTTAAAATGATTTTATCGGAACTGCTGCAAAGGCGCCATAAAGAGAGTTCATCCAGCATAGTCTTGCCGCAGAGTTCCTTCCCGGTTAAGGGACCGTGTTCTGTTAGAAGTTCGGTAATTTTATTTATCATAAACCACAAACCTGGATGACAGTATGATGAAAGCAATAAAATGTTTGATCTCTTTGTATATTATCCAAAAGAAATCCCGGAGGATCAGCCGATGCCAGGTTATAATGACCGGTTCGTTAATTCAATTTATCTTCCACCACTTTTACTATTTTATCTGCAAGTCTTTCTGTATCGCTTTTATTGGGACCTTCCAGCATTACCCTGCAAACAGACTGGGTGCCGGAATATCTTACAAGAACCCTGCCTCTGTCAGCGAGTTCTCTTTCGACTTCTGCGATTACACTCTTAAGTTCAGGTATTTCTTCAAGCGGGGCTTTTCTTTTAACCTTTATATTTATTAAAACCTGGGGGAATGTCTTCATTACCTTTGTCAGCTCAGAAAGCGTTTTTTTATCTTTTTTCATAACAGATAAAAGCTGCAGCGCGGTCAAAATACCATCTCCCGTAGTATGATACTCCTTGAAAATGATATGGCCCGAATCCTCTCCCCCTATAATGCTGTCGTTTTTTATCATTTCTTCTAAAACATATCTGTCGCCGACTTTTGTTGTCACATTTTTTATATCCATCTCCTTGAATGCTACGGAAAGACCCAGATTGCTCATCACGGTCGTAACTACCGTGTTATTTTTAAGCTTGCCTTCTTCCTTCAATTTCTTTGCGCAAATTGCAATTATCTTATCGCCATTGACTATATTGCCTTTTTCATCTATTGCTATCAGCCTGTCTCCGTCACCATCAAAAGCGAGCCCAATATCTGCTCCGGACTCGACCACTTTCTTTGCAAGGGTTTCGGGATACAGGGAACCGCAATCCAGATTAATATTCTGTCCATTCGGGCTTATATTCAGAGCAATGATATCGGCCCTCATTTCTTTTAACAACGTGGGGGCGACTTTATAAGTGGCTCCATTTGCACAATCAAGTACGATCTTCATTCCTTCGAGATCAAGACTGGCGGGAAAAGAATTTTTGAGAAATACGATATACCTTCCGCTGGCGTCTTCTTCTCTATAAACATGACCAAGGTTTTCGGCATTTGTAAGAAGAGTCGGAAGTTTCTGTGATAGTATCAGCTCTTCGATTTTCAATTCTGCTTCATCGTTCAGTTTGTATCCGCTATTTGAAAATATTTTAATTCCATTATCCTGATAGGGATTATGCGAAGCTGAAATCACTATCCCCGCGTCGGCATCGAGATTAATGGTCAAAAAAGCTATGCCGGGTGTCGGTACGGGACCAACAAGTATTACATCCGTTCCCATCGAGCATATGCCTGATACAAGAGCGCTTTCTATCATATAACCGGATAGTCTGGTATCCTTTCCTATGACAATCCTCAAACGGTGTTTTCTTTTTTTTAATATATAAGCAGTTGCCTGCCCGATTTGCGCAATCATGTCAGGAGTTATCGGATATTGATTCGCAACTCCTCTGATCCCATCTGTTCCGAATAACTTACTCATATCTTTATCTCCTTTTTTTAGTCACTGACTTATCTTCCTGTTCTCAGCGCTTACGAAGCTATATCCTTTGTTTTAGTATTTGTGTCTGTTCCAGCTTTATTATGGTTTTTGGAGGACAGTAACCTCTTGCAGTCGTATTCGGGTATAAGAGCACATCCTTCCCGAGTATGGTCCCCGGAGATGTAACGCTATTACATCCCGTCTCTACGCCATCTGCAAGTATTGCTCCAAATTTCCTTAAACCCGTTTCGTATTTTTTACCTTCTATGCTGATCACGACATCTGATTCGACTATCTTTAAATTTGCCAGTTTTGTTCCCGCACCCAGATTAACTTTACCGAGAATACTGTCTCCGATATATGCAAAATGTCCCGCTTTGCTTTCACCAAGCATTGCGCAGGATTTTAATTCAGTTGTATGTCCGACTACGCATCCGTTTCCGACCAGTGTATCGCCTCTTAGATATGCTCCCTGGCGCAGTTCGGTATTATCGCCAATAATGGCCGGTCCTTTTATCAATACGCCCGGCTCTACAATCGTACCTTTCCCGATATATATTTCATTATCCATAAGGACAGCTCCTGCATAAATCACGCTTGCACCATCGAGAAACTCGCCGTCTTTTTTTATGATTAATTTCTTTTTAGATATGCTGACATCGAATCCTGCTTCAATGACTTCATCATCATATAGGACCAGGGTTTGGTTTAAAAGTATTTCGCCTTTCTTCCTTAAACCGGAAACATTAGGCCTGAGGTTATCCCCGATATATTTCTTTAGTTTTTTAAGGGCATCCCATACATATTCAGTATCTTCAAAAAGGCCTTTGAACCTTGTTTGGGAAAGATCAAATAAATCTTCTGAATTAAGCATACATACTCCTTTTATAAATTATCCCTCTATATAATTTCTCTTGATAAATGGGGAGCTCATACAGGATAATAAACCAAAATAATCAAGATTAAAAGAGATTATTTCGCCTGCTTCCAGATTTAAAGCATTTTCTCCGTGTTTTTTTAGTTTTTCTTCCTTTACACTTAAAATAGTGTGGTCGCTGCTCTGGTTCAAAACACTCAAATAATCGCTGCGGCAATGGATATTCTTACTGTCTACATCCTGGAGCCCGAGGGCCAGTATTACTTTACACACATCATTATTTCTTTTTTTAACCTCTATTATTTCGGCTTCAAGAATAAACGAGTCAGTATATGCGCCTTTGATGGTTTTGTAATTTACAGTATCATGCCCCAGGAGTATAGCTTCCCCTATTCTTACCTGATTTATTCCTCTGGAAATCGTACCCTCTTCTATTAAATTCCAGACACTTGAATTTCCACCCGAGATTACCGGCATGTTTATTCCTGTGACCTTCATAACATCTTCCCTTAGATCTACAAGCATTTTTAGACTTTCAGGGTTCGGGCCATTTTTGGTGACACACCTTGCATTTGTCCCCAAACCATATAATTCGATAGATCCGAAATTATTTACTATCCGCTGACAGAAATTCACTACTTCCCCCGGAAGCAGCCCTTCTCTCCGGTCATCTGTTTCCACCATGACTATTATTCGATGCTTTATCTTCTTCCTGCGGCAGATTTTTTCTATTATTTCCAGGGTTTTTAACTGAGTATTAAAGCTGATATCACAAATCCCGAGTAGATCTTCAACTTCGCCGGTCATGGGGCTCCTCAGCATTAGAAGCTTCTGATCTTCACCGTAAAAATTCCTTAACTTCTTGAGATTTTCCAGCCGGCTGTCTCCAAAAACAGAAATACCGGATTTTCTCATTGCCTCCGCGATTTTAATGTCTCCCAGTACACACTTGGTAACACCGACTACAGATATTCCAAGATGCGCACATCGTGTATTGATGATCTCACTATTATAAGAAATTTTATCCAGGTATATTTTTAAGCAAGGATAACTCATTAAGAAAAGATAATTATCTTTTGGAGAACTGGGGTCTTTTTCTGGCTTTTTTGAGACCGTATTTCTTTCTTTCCTTTATTCTTGAATCTCTGGTTAAAAAACCTTCTCTTTTTAGCAACGGTCGGTATTCTTCATTGATTTCAAGCAATGCTTTCGAAATACTGTTGCGTAATGCTCCTGCCTGACCGGAGATTCCCCCTCCGGACAAATTTGCAATAACATCATAAGCATTCTCAGTATTGGTAACTTTGAAAGGCTCTAAAATAACTGTTACAAGAGAGTCTCTTCTAAAATATTCCTTGAAGTCCCTTGAATTAACAGTAATTTTTCCTTCCCCGGGCACCAGCCTTACTGTTGCAACGGACCGCTTTCTTTTACCAGTTGAACTATAAACTACCTCATTTGCCAAATTAATTCTCCTTCTTACAAATCAATTTTTTCAGGTTTTTGCACATTGTGCGGATTATTTTCACCCTTATATATTTTTAATTTCTTAATTATTTTCTTACCCAGAATGTTATGGGGAAGCATTCCCTTTACTGCATTCCTTATAACAAATTCGGGTGATTTCTCCATCATTTTTTCCATGCTGGTAACCTTCAGGTTCCCTACATATCCGGAATGTCTGTAATAATTCTTATGTTTTAACTTATTTCCAGTAACTTTTATCTTATCTGCATTTATGACTATGACAAAATCACCACAATCCAGATGCGGCGTGAAAGTCGGTTTATTCTTGCCTCTTAAAATTCTGGCTATTCCCGTGCATAGACGTCCCAGAGTTTTATCTTTCGCATCAACCAGAAACCACTTTTTCTTGATTTCTTCTTTTTTTAAGTTAAATGTTTTGAGCCCTACATTTACCATAGATTCCTCCAGTTACCTAAAATATTCCACCCTCGTAAGAAAAAGGCCCTTCGCCGGCACTATTCCCCCGGCAAATTTTCTATCTCTATTCTTCAGAGCTTCGCTTATACTTGAGATTGCTCTCTGCCCGTTTCCTACTTCAAGCACAGTACCGACTATAACCCTTGTCATGTTATATAAAAACGAATTCGCCGCTATTTTAAAAATCACCAGATCATCCCTGGTTCTTTCTACCGTAAACCTGTATACTTTCCTGACTGTGTTTCCACTTAGACATTCCACATTGCAAAAAGATGCGAAATCTTTTGCTCCCAAAAACATCCGAGCGGCTTTTTTTATCGCCTTTATCTCCAGTTTCCTTGTTATAAGAATACTGTACTTTTTCAAAAAAACACTTTGATACCCTTTGTTTACAACAAAATAGCTGTACTCTCTTAAGCTTGCATCCCTTCTGGCATCAAAAGAAGGGCTTACTCTTTCAATTTTTTTAATAACTATATCATCAGGAAGCAAACTATTTATTGACCATAATATCCTGTAAATATCAGGTTCTTTTTTAGTTTTAAAATTAATTACCTGATATCTTGCATGGACCCCTGCATCAGTTCTTCCGGCATACTGAATATCTATTTTCTCGTTCAAGACCCTGGAAAGAACAGGTACCAGTTCTCCCTGAATAGTATTAACTCCACCTGGCTGTATTTGAAATCCGCTGTAATTAGTCCCATCATATTCCAGGACAGCCATGTAGTTATTTATCATCTTACGACTTTTAAGTTACGATTTTCAAAACAACATCGATTCCGCTTTATTTTATCAGCAGCTCCATTATCGCCAGCTCGGCACCATCTCCCACTCTGTTCTTATATTTGACGATCCTTGTAAATCCACTGGATCTCTCATACATACCGGGAGCTATTTCATTAAACAATTTCTGTACCGCACTGGCATTACCCAGTAATTTAATGCACCGCCTTCTGGCAGCCAGGTTATCCTTTTTAGCCGTGGTTATAAGCTTATCTACGAAACTCCGTAAAAACTTGGCCTTTGGCACAGTAGTTTTAATTTTTTTATTTTCGAATAATGAAATGGCTAAATTTCTCATAATTGCTTTTTGATGGCTGCTGTCTCCGCCAAATCTTCTACCTTTTTTAGGTATTACCATATCCCGCTTCTCCCCGGTTGTTATTTTTGCTTAAAGGATAGTCCCAGTTCTTTTATTTTATCTTTTACTTCCTGAATAGACTTTTGACCAAAATTTCTTATATCAAGAAGTTCGTCTTCGCTGTATTCCAGCAACTTTTCTACTGAATCGATTCCCTCTCTCTTGAGACAGTTATATGCCCTTACAGAAAGTTCAAGTTCTTCTATCGAAGGGTATACCTGTTTCTTATCTTCCTGTTCGATTTCTTCGAATATCGGTTCGTCTTTGCTTTCTCTGTCGGATAAATCTATCATAAGTGCCATATAATCATTAATAATCTTAGACGCCTGACTCAAAACATCTTCCGGTTTGACACTGCCATTTGTCTTGATGCTTATTGAGAGCTTGTCAAAATTAGTCACCTGGCCTACTCTTGTATTTTCGACTTTGAATTGAACAAGTCTTACCGGTGAAAATATTGTATCGATAGGTATTACTCCCAGAGGCTCATCCTCTACTGCATTTTCTTCCGCATTCTTATAACCTTTATTTTTCTCCAATCTTATTTCTGCATTCAATTTCCCTTTTTTGGTCAGTGTACAAATATACTGGTCAGGATTTACTACTTCTACATCTGAGGAAAGTTTTATATCCGAAGCCGTTACGGTTCCGGGACCTTTTTTTTCAAGTTTCAACAGTACAGGTTCCTCGCTTTCCATCTTAAAAACAATCCCTTTAAGATTGGCAATAAATTCTATTATATCTTCTTTCATCCCATCCAGAGTCGAAAATTCATGCATGATATTTTCTATTCTGATCCTTGTGACTCCCGCTCCCTCTATGGACGAAAGCAGGACCCTTCTTATTGAATTACCCAGAGTGTGCCCAAATCCTCTTTCCAGCGGTTCAATAACAAATTCACCGGAAAAATCGTCTTTATGCTTAATGCTCACATTGGGTTTATGCATTTTTAGCAATTTGCATCTACCTCCTAAAGAAAATAATATTCAAACGAATACTCAAATTACTTAGAATAAAGCTCCACTATTATCTGTTCATTACAGGGAACTTTTATTTCATCCCGTTCGGGGTACCTTACAAGTTTTCCTTTCAGCTTATCCAGATCGACTTCAAGCCATTCAGGCATGGTCAGGCTTCCACCGCTCTCTTTTGCTTCCATTATTGGAACTATTTCCTTACTGGACTCGGCAACACTTATTTCATCGCCCTCTTTTAATTGGTAAGAGGGTTTATCGGCTTTTTTGCCATTCACCTGAATATGTCCATGGCAAATCAACTGTTTTGCCTGAACTCTGGAAGTGGCAAATCCCATTGTATAAACAATATTATCGAGTCTGGTTTCCAGAAATTGAAGTAGTATCTCTCCGGTTACTCCTTTTCTTTTTACCGCTTTATTATAATAATTCCTAAATTGTCGCTCCAATACCCCGTAATATCTTTTAGCTTTTTGTTTTTCCCTCAACTGTCCATAATATTCGGTTTCTATCAGTCTTCTTTTGGCCTTCTGGCCCGGAACATATGGTTTTTTTTCTATGACACATTTATTGGAAAAACATCTCTGTCCTTTTAAAAATAATTTTTCTTTTTCTCTTCTGCACTGTTTGCAGGCAGACATTTTAGCTGTTGCCATTTATAATAACTCCTTGTCTTTGATTTTTACACCCTTCTTCTTTTTGACTGTCTACAGCCATTATGAGGTACAGGGGTTACGTCTATTATACTTCCGATTTCCAGTCCGGCTGCCTGAAGGGACCTCACAGCAGTTTCCCTGCCGGAACCTACACCTTTTACTCTTACATCTACTCTCGTGACTCCATGTTCCTGGGCGTTTCTTGCTACTGCATTTGCCGTTATTTGCGCAGCAAACGGAGTACTTTTTCTGGAACCTTTAAAACCATGCCCTCCGGCACTGCCCCATGCAATAGTGTTGCCATTCAAGTCGGTTATATTAACAATAGTATTATTAAAAGTAGATTGAATATGAGCAATCCCGTAAGGTACGTTTTTTCTTTCTTTGCTTTTTGTTTTTCTTTTACCACTGGTTTTTTTTGCCAAATTTACCTCCTGAAACTTTTACTTAAGCCTGACTTTTTTTAATGCCGACGCTTCTTCTCTTCCCTTTTCTTGTCCTGGCATTAGTATGGGTTCTCTGACCTCTGACCGGCAGACCTCTTTTATGCCTGATCCCTTTATAAGAGTTAATTTCAATCAACCTTTTTATATTCTGGCTAATTTCTCTTCTAAGATCTCCTTCGATTGTATAATTATTTTCTATATATTCCCTTATTTTTACTATTTCCTCTTCACTGAGATCTTTGGCTTTTATACTGTTGCCAATATTTAGTTTTTCCAGAATCTCTTCTGCTCTTGACCTGCCGATACCAAAAATATAAGTCAAAGCTATACATATATGTTTATCGTTTGGTACATCAATACCCGAAATTCTTACCAATTAAAAACCTCCTTAACCCTGTCTCTGTTTATGGCGGGGATTTTTACAAATAATAATGACTTTCCCTTCCCTTTTTATAACTTTGCAACTCTTGCATATTTTTTTAACCGATGGTTTAACTTTCATTTTTATTCCTTCTTTTTAAAATCTTCTTCCCATCTAATAAAACCTTAAATCCGGATTTCAATCATAAATCACTTTTTTCTAAAAGTGATCCTTCCTCTGCTTAAATCGTATGGCGATATCTCAACTTTAACTTTATCACCGGGTAGAATCTTTATATAATGCATCCTCATTTTACCTGAAATATGTGCCAGTACCCTGTGGCCATTATCAAGCTCCACTCTGAACATAGCATTTGGAAGCGCTTCTAAAATAGTTCCTTCGGCTTCTATTATTTCTTCTTTTTTAGAAATTATTGAACCCCCATGCTAATATTTCAATGTAAAAATAGCGCAAATACGTAGGTTATCAAAAAACCCCCGGTATGTCCATAAATTTCTTTTAAAAAACTCATGTCAACCTGGTCAATATCAAAGGACCATCTTCCCATATCGCCACTGTATCCTCAAAGTGACAGGAAAGCTTCCTATCCATAGTCACGACGGTCCACAGATCACCCGATATTTCGACATCACTGGTGCCCTGATTAAACATGGGCTCTATAGCCAGAACCATACCCTGTTTTAGAATCGGGCCCTGTCCGGGAGGTCCGTAATTCAGTATCTGGGGATCTTCGTGCATATCCCTTCCTATACCGTGACCAACAAAATCTTTAACTACCGAAAATCCTTCTGCTTCAGCTCTATTTTCAATAACGTTCGAAATATCCGATAATCTATTTCCGGAGATGCATTTTCCTATTGCCATGTCCAGTGCTTCCCTGGTAGCATTCCATAACCTTTCGGCCGTATTGCTGATGTTCCCTACTTTATAGGTCCGGGCGGCATCGCCGTAGAAACCGTCAATTTTTACACCGACATCAATAGAAACCAGTTCTCCGTCTTTTATAACTCTTCTGCCCGGAATACCGTGGACCACTTCTTCGTTGATCGATATACAGATAGTGCTTGGAAAAGGCTTCTTACTGAGTTTCCCCCTGTAACCCTTAAAAGCAGGAACAGCCCTTTCGCTTATTATGGTCTCTTCTGCAATCCTATCTATATAATCGGTAGTTATACCGGGTTTTAAGATTTCCTCTATTTTCAAAAAAACTTTAGCTACAATTTTACCAGCTTTACGCATTATTCCGATTTCATCTGCTGATTTGCATATTATCATAAAACTTCTAAAATCCTCTTAGTTATTTCTTTTTCTTCACCGAAACCATCAATATTTACAAGCATTCCTTTATCAGCATAAAAATCAATAAGCGGCCTGGTTTCTGATTCATATACATCCAGCCTGTTTTTTATGACTTCTTTTTTATCATCTTCTCTCACTATCAAATCGCCATTACACTTTGGACACTTTTTAGGATCTTTATCGTTATTGCCGATACTGAATATACTTTTACAAACACTGCATGACCTTCTCTTGCCGAGTCTGTCTATAATCTCGTCTTTACTCACATTTATATTGATCACTTTATCCAGCCCGATTCCAAGCTTGTCCAGTAAATCTGAAAACATTTTTGCCTGTTTCAAATTCCTCGGGAAACCATCCATTAAAAATCCATTCTTTGATTTACCCGGGCTTATTTCATTCTTTATTATTTCTATTATTATTCTGTCCGGTACCAGCTTCCCGCTCTCGACAAATCCGGCTGCTTCTTTTCCTAACTCAGATCCCCTTTTTATTTCATGTCTCAGGATATCTCCTGTTGAAATATGGGGTATGTCGAATTTCTCAGAAATTATTTTTGCCTGTGTCCCCTTTCCGGCACCGGGAGATCCGAGTAGAACTAACCTCATTTCAAAAATCCTTCGTAATCCCTCATTGTCAAATGGGATTCCAGCTGTCTCATAGTATCCAACGCAACACCTACTGCTATAAGTATAGACGTCCCGCCAAATTTAAAAGGTATTCCCAGATAATCAATCAATATTTCCGGCAAAAGTGCAATTATTGCCAAAAATATGGCCCCCGGCAGTGTTATCCTGTTTAAAACACTTGTCAGGTAATCTGCAGTAGTTTTCCCTGGCCGCAGTCCGGGTATAAATCCTCCGTATCTTCTTAAATTATCCGCAGTATCCAGAGGATTAAAGGTAATAGCAGTATAAAAATAAGCAAATATGATAATAAATACAGCATAAGTAATGGCATAAATAGGATTGATTCTACCCTCTATTGTTGGACTCAGTGCATCGGCTATTTTCTGGATCCAAGAAACATTTATAAATTGTGCTATCGTTGTAGGGAAAAGCACTATGGAAACTGCAAGTATTATTGGCATTACTCCGGATTGATTGACTTTAAGCGGTATATAGGTGCTCTGCCCTCCAAAGACTTTCCTCCCTACGATTCTCTTTGCATACTGGACCGGGATTTTTCTTTCACCCTGCTGGATCAATATGACAGCCATGACCACTGCAATAAATATGATTACAAAAACAACAAGTAAGAAATAATTTTGGCCTCTCAACCTGAACAGACTTATAAATTGACCGGGTATCCTTGAAACTATATTTGCAAATATTATAAGGGAAATACCATTTCCTATTCCGTGAATATTTATGATTTCCCCGAGCCACATAATAAGAGTGGTCCCGGCTGTAAGTGTAGTTATGATCATTGCGACATGCGCAAAATCAAAATTAATTATGGCACCGGAATTTTTAAAGAAAAAGACCATTGCTACTGATTGCATAAGTGCGAGTCCAACGGTCATATATCTGGCTATCTGATTAATCTTTCTTCTGCCTGTTTCTCCTTCCTTTGCAAGCTGGTCCAATTTGGGGATCACTACCTGGAGAAGCTGCATTACGATGGTCGCAGTAATATATGGCATGATTCCGAGAGAGAACACGGCAAATCTCTCAAGCGCTCCTCCCGAAAACAGATCCATCATACCCATTATTCCGGTCTGGACCTGTTCCAGGATTTTAGATGCATCAATTCCTGGTATCGTAATATTGGCACCAAATCTGTAGAGAGCCAGGATAGCAATAGTAAAAAGTATCTTGTTCCTGATTTCTTTGATTCTGAAAGCATTTATTATGGCGCGAAACACTAAATTACCTCCATTTTCCCACCAGCTTTTTCAATTTTAGCCGCGGCATTCTTACTAAAATAATTGGCTTTAATTGTTAATTTTTTAGTAAGTTCACCATTGCCCAGTATCTTCACGGGATTTGATTTATTTGTGATAAAACCACTCTTTACCAGGACATCATAATCAATAACGCTGTTTTCTTTAAACTTTTCCAGCTGTCCCACGTTAATTAAATTATTTATTTTCTTTCTTGTATTTTTAAAACCTTTAAGATACGGCAGTCTCCTCTGCAGGGGCATCTGTCCGCCTTCGAAACCCGGCCTGGTATTGCCGCCTGATCGGGAAAGCTGTCCTTTGGTGCCTCTGCCGCTGGTGGTCCCGTGCCCGGAACCATTCCCCCTACCCACTCTTTTTCTTTTTTTTATAGACTTAGGAGATCCTAAATCACCAAGCTTCACCATTTTCTCCTTTCAATGTTATCCAAATCACTGCAACTGGCTAACTTCAGGTTCTGTTTTGTTTTTCCTTACAATCTTTTCCGGCGTTTTTAACATCTTCAGAC
>CAZODG010000002.1:0-43424 GCA_964578525.1 uncultured Actinomycetota bacterium | reverse complement strand
TTTGCTTATGATTCCAAAAAATCCGGAGGTCTCACTATTTCTCACCTGAGATTCGGAAAGAATCAGATAAAATCATCCTATCTTATCACAGATGCGGACTTTGTTGCCTGTCATAATCAGGCTTATCTGGGACAATATGATTTGCTTAAAGGATTGAAGAATGGCGGTACCTTCCTTCTGAACTGCCTGTGGAACGCCGAAGAACTGGAAGAAAAACTTCCGGCGGACATTAAGAAATATTTAGCTGCGCGTAATATAAATTTTTATGTTATCAATGCAACCAGTATCGCAGCAGAGATAGGACTGGGAGGCAGGATAAATATGATCATGCAGGCCGCCTTCTTTAAGCTTGCTAAAGTCATACCCATAGATGATGCTATTAAGTATATGAAAGAAGCCATAATGGAGACTTATGGGGCAAAAGGAGAAAAGATTGTCAAGATGAATTATCAGGCAGTAGACAGAGGCATAGAATCACTGCAGAAAGTAGAGATTCCGGAAGGATGGAAAGATGCCGCTGAAATAAAGGATATAAAGAAAGCGCAGGAACCGGAGTTCATAGAAAATATTTTAAGAGTAATGAACAGGCAGGAAGGCGATAGTATTCCGGTAAGTGCATTTACAGGAGTTGAGGACGGGACATTCCCTCTGGGAACGGCAGCATACGAGAAAAGGGGAGTCGCGATAAATGTTCCGCAGTGGATAAAAGAAAATTGCATACAATGCAATCAGTGCTCTTATATTTGCCCCCATGCGGTCATAAGACCTGTCCTGCTTACGGATGATGAAATGAAGAATGCTCCTGAAAAATTCGAGACAATAGGAGCAAAAGGAAAAGGTCTGGACCCGTTTGCGTTCAGGATACAGGTAAGCGTACTTGATTGTACCGGATGCGGAAATTGCGCAAATATCTGTCCTGCAAAGGAGAAAGCTCTGGTAATGAAACCACTTTATTCGCAGAGGGAACAGATTGAAAACTGGGACTTTGCTTCTAAGGTTCCGGTCAAAGAAGATGTAGTGCCTGCAGATACGGTCAAGGGAAGTCAATTCAGAAAACCATTATTCGAGTTTTCCGGGGCATGCGGCGGATGCGGAGAAACTCCTTATCCCAGGCTGGTCACACAGCTTTTTGGAGATAGAATGCTTGTTGCCAATGCCACAGGTTGCTCGTCTATCTGGGGCGGTTCGGCTCCTTCTATTCCTTATACGGTTAATGCAAAGGGTAAGGGCCCGGCTTGGGCAAATTCTCTTTTTGAAGATAACGCCGAATACGGGTACGGAATGGTTCTTGCTGTAAAGCAGATGAGAAATAGAATCGAAGAGTATATGAAACAGCTATCCGGTATGAATGTAGATCCTGCCGTGAAGAAAGCGGCGCTTGAATGGGTAAGCGGAAAAGAAGATCTGGAATTAAACAGGCAGTCCACGGCAAAAATTCTAAAATTATTTGAAAAGGATCTTGGAGATAAAAATGCCAATGGACTTAAGGATAAAATACTGGAACTTAAAGATTATCTTATCAAAAAATCGATATGGGCATTTGGCGGTGACGGCTGGGCATATGATATAGGATATGGCGGCCTTGATCATGTGCTGGCATCAGGGGAAAACATAAATGTCCTTGTATTCGATACCGAAGTATATTCCAATACGGGGGGCCAATCCTCGAAAGCAACTCCGATCGGAGCGGTTGCAAAATTTGCCGCTTCAGGTAAAAAAATCAAGAAAAAGGATCTGGGCCTTATGGCAATGACCTATGGCTATGTTTATGTGGCACAGATTGCGATGGGTGCAAGCTACAAGCAGACACTTACGGCCTTTCTTGAAGCCGAAAAATATAACGGACCGTCAATCATAATAGCATATTCGCCATGCATAAATCACGGAATCTATGCGGGAATGGGCTGTTCGATTGAACGGGAAAAGAAAGCAGTGGAAGCAGGATACTGGCATCTATACCGCTATAATCCGGAACTGGAAAAGGAAGGCGCAAATCCGTTTATACTGGATTCAAAGGAGCCCACGGAATCATTCAGGGAATTCCTGATGGGAGAAATAAGGTATGCATCGCTTACCAAGACTTTTCCGGAAATAGCAAAGGACCTCTTTGGCAAAGCGGAAGAACAAGCTAAAGCTAAATATGAAAAGTACAGGGTTATGGCTGAAAGAAAGTAAATTAAGTTTAGATCCGGAATATATAAACAGGGACCGATGGGTAAAGATGAGAGGCAAAAGAAACATAATAATACTTAAGTTTGGCGGAACTTCTGTCGGAGACGCAGATAGAATAAAGAAGGTTGCCGATAGAATCATAAGCGCCAGTCTTGAAGCGAACAAAGTGGTAGCTGTCGTTTCAGCAATGGGAGATACTACCGACAAATTGGTCGATCTTGCGGGAGAAATATCTTCCGGCCCGTCAAGACGGGAGATGGATATGCTGATGTCAACAGGAGAGCGGGTGTCAGGTGCTCTTCTGGCAATGGCCATTCAGGAAAAAGGTCATGACTGCATATCTCTTACAGGCGGCCAGGCAGGAATTGTAACAGACGAAGGTTATTCAAATGCCAAAATCTTGTATATCAAGACCGATAGGATACTGAAGGAATTAAAAAAAGGCAGGATTGTCATTGTAGCAGGCTTCCAGGGCATTAATATGCGCGGTGACATAACGACGCTGGGAAGGGGCGGTTCGGACACAACTGCAGTCGCACTGGCTTCGGCGCTGAAAGCAAAATACTGCGAAATATATACCGATGTGGAAGGGGTTTTTTCAACTGATCCCAATGTAGTTTGCGAGGCAGTCAAACTTGATGCGATCTCGTACGATGAGATGCTGGAACTTGCTTCCTGCGGAGCCAAGGTCCTTCACTTAAGAGCAATAGAATTTGCAAAAAAGAACAATGTAGTATTACATATCAGGTCAAGTTTTAATGATGTTGAAGGGACATGGATTATGGATAATTATAAAAAAGACGATAGAATGGAAAGGCCGGTTATTACCGGTGTGACTTATGATGTTGGGGAGGCAAAAGTATCTATTTTTGGACTTGAAGACAAGCCGGGTATTGCTGCCGATCTTTTTGGAAGACTGGCAAAAGAAAATATAAATGTTGATTTGATAGTACAAAATGTCAGCGAGAAAAACTTTGCGGCTATCTCCTTTACTATAAGGAATGAAAACGCATCTCTCACAGAGAAAGTCTTAAGTAAGATAGAAAATATACGGGTCGAAATAGATAACGATATTGCCAGGGTTTCCATTATTGGTGCCGGAATGCAGACACATCCTGGTGTGGCGGCAAAAATGTTTAAGATCCTGGCAGATAAAGAAATAAATATCGAAATGATCAGCACCTCTCCCATAAGGATCTCCTGCGTCGTAAAAAGGGGAGAGATAAAGGAAGCAGTAAAGGCACTGCACAGCGGTTTTGGCCTGTCCAAGTAAAAAAACCAGAATCTTATTTGTTCTTTTTCTTTAATATGTCGATTGCTTTTAATCTTTCGGTCAGTTCTTTCTCGAATCCTCTGCCTGTGGGGCTATAGTATTTCTTTCCAAGAAGTTTATCCGGAAGATGAGTCTGATCGACAACCGCATCGCTGAAATTATGGGCGTATTTATAACCCTTGCCATATCCCAGATCCTTCATTAGATTGGTAGGGGCATTTCTTATATGATAGGGAACCGGAAGGGATCCAAATTCATTCACATCCGATTTTACCCTGCTGTAAGTCCTGTAAAGGGAATTACTTTTTGGAGCCAGTGCAAGATAGATCACCGCTTCAATTATAGCAAGATATCCCTCCGGGGGTCCTATGAATTCAAAACTTTGTTTGGCTGAAATTGTCACCTGCAGTGCGGCCGGATCCGCAAGTCCTATATCCTCCGAGGCAAATCTGACCATTCTCCTTATAATATACAGCGGATCTTCTCCGCCTTCGATCATCCTTACCGTCCAGTAAACCGCACCATCGGGGTCGCTGTCCCTTAAGCTCTTATGAAGGGCCGATATAAGATTGTAATGCTCCTCGCCGTTTTTATCATAGAGCAGCGCCTTTTTCTGTATTACGTTTTCAATCAAGGGCATTGTTATCTCCATGACCTTCTGACTTTTTTCTGTTGAAAAGGTATTTGCCGCAAGTTCAAGTATATTGTAGGCAATTCTTGAATCGCCGTCGGATGATATGGCTATAAAGTCAATTGTATCCTCGCTTATTTTTATATTGTATTTTCCCAGTCCTCTTTCTTTGTCACCAAGGGATCTCCTTAAAAGTATTTTTATGTTTTCATCGGAAAGCTTATAAAGCAAAAATGTCTTGGTCCTTGAAAGAAGCGCAGAAATTACTTCAAAAGAAGGATTCTCGGTTGTGGCTCCTATTAAGATTATGGTGCCATCCTCAACAAAGGGAAGGAAGGCGTCCTGCTGCGCTTTGTTAAAACGGTGAATTTCGTCTATAAATAATATGGTTTTTATATTGCTTTCTTTCTTATTATATTTAGCGACTTCCATTATCTCTTTTATCTGCTTTATTCCCGAAGTCACTGCTGAAAAGGATATGAACCTGCTTTTGGTTCTCTCGGCAATAATTTTTGCAAGGGTTGTTTTTCCGGACCCCGGAGGACCCCAGAATATTATTGAATAAAGCCTGTCATTTTCGATGATCTCTCTTAGAACCTTACCCGGGCCAACGAGATGTTCCTGTCCGACAAATTCATCCAGAGTATGGGGTCTCATCCTATCGGCAAGGGGCACGCCGGATTTATCGGACCGCTGGATGGCTTTAGATTTTTCAAATAAAGTCATATTTTGTTTTTTGTCTTTTATTATGTTTTAACCTTCGATTAATTTTATGTAGAGACTTCTGTTTCTTGGACCATCATATTCACAGAAGTATATGCCCTGCCAGGTTCCAAGTGCCAATCTGCTGCCTTCGATGATCACATTCAAGGATGATCCTACCAGCGTGGACTTTATATGAGAATCGGAATTCCCTTCCAGGTGGGAATAATTTTCTCCGGCAGGTATGAGTTTGCTTAATCCGGAGTTGATATCCAGCTGCACCGTATAATCGGCATTTTCATTTATAGTGATTCCGGCTGTCGTATGAGGGACAAAAAGGCAGCAAAGGCCGCGGTCTACATTATTTTTTTTAATAAAAGCGGCGATCCTTTCCGTAATATCTATCATTTCTATCCGTTTTGAGGTTTTGACTGCAAGAGTCTCAAACATTATCTTTCCTTTCCAATCTATCTTTCTCCAATAAACCTATCTTATCCAATCAGTATTCTTTCTCCAATCTATCATTTCTTGATAATCCTGTAGCTTATAGAAAATTATAGTTAAAAAATAGGTTTTTAGAAAGCGGCCCGGCCGCTATTTTTAAATCAATACTGATTGACATATATTTAATAATTCTATTAAATGATATCGGGATGGAAGAATCTCTGCCAGATTAATATTCATTATCATAATGGATAAAAGGAAAATAATGCCGGTAAAAAAATATAAGGTCGTGGGTCTGGGCCATGCTGTTGTCGATGTGCTTGCCAATATAGAAGATGATTTTCTCCCTAAATATGATCTTAAAAAAGGGATGATGAAAATTGTGGATGAATCCGAAATCGAGGGGCTTCGCAGCTGCGTTGATATAATAAAGGAAGTATCCGGAGGTTCGGCTGCAAATACGATTGCCGCACTGTCATCTCTCGGCCATCCGGTAGCTTTTATCGGTAAAGTAAGAGACGATATGCTTGGCAGGGCCTTCGAAAAAGGTCTTGAGGAAATCGGAGTGAGTTACTTCACAATTAAAGCGGCCAGCGGAAAATCGACAGCATGCTGCGTGGTCCTTACTACTCCCGATGCGCACAGGACCATGAATACTTATCTGGGTATAGCAGGATTCCTGACACCTGAAGATGTAGATGAAGAAGTTATTTCTCAGTCGGAAATAATATATCTGGAAGGATATCTCTGGGATAGCGACGGGGCCAAAAGGGCGTTTAAAAAAGCGATAGAAATTGCCGGCGATACAGGGGGAAAAGTGGCCCTGAGTCTTTCCGATTCTTTCTGTGTAGAAAGGCATCGCGGGGAATTTTTGGATCTTATTGAAAATCATGTGGATATTCTTTTTGCAAATGAGGATGAGATCAAATCATTGTTTAAGACCGATGATCTGGAGACGGCAATCTCCCGGTGCAGGGAAATGAAAAATATTTGCGTGATCACCCGTTCGGAAAAAGGATCGGTTATTGTATCTGAAGATAAGATAATAAAGATACCGCCGGAACAGGATATAAATGTGTTAGATTCTACCGGTGCCGGCGATCTTTTTGCTGCAGGATTTCTTCACGGCTTTATCAATGGCAGGGACCTTGAAGACTGCGGAAAAATAGGAAGCATAGTTGCCGCAGAGATCCTGGGTCATTTCGGAGCCCGTCCGGAAGTCCCTTTAATAGATTTGGTAGAGAGCAGAGGTTACTGATCCTGTTTCTATATCAAGTGAAATATATTTAAGTAAAATAAGAAAGGAAAAATATGAGCGGTGAACCAAAAGCAGAAATCGGCGTATTCGGAGGTTCCGGATTTTACTCATTTCTGGAAAAAGCTAAAGAATATGAGATTGATACTCCCTATGGTCCTCCTTCGGACAAAGTAACAATTGGTGTGTTGGAGGGGAAAAGTGTCGCATTTATACCCAGACACGGGAAGAAACATAATTTACCACCGCACAAAATAAACTATAGGGCGAATATTTATGCAATGAAAAAGATAGGCGTAAAACGTATTTTCGGTCCCTGCAGTTCCGGAAGTCTGCAGCCGTACATAAAGCCGGGACAGTTTGTGGTGTGCGATCAGTTTGTGGATAGAACAAAGGGGAGAATAGACACTTTTTACGATGGACCGAAAACCGTGCATGTTGAAATGGCGGAGCCGTATTGTCCCGTTTTGCGGGGAATCGTAATCGAGAGTGCCCGTGAACTTGAAATAGATTTCTATCCCACGGGGACAGCAGTTACCATTCAGGGTCCAAGGTTCAGTACCAGATCCGAGAGCAGATGGTATTCGAAGATGGGCTGGGAAGTTGTAACAATGACCCAGTATCCGGAAGTATGCCTGGCAAGGGAGCAGGAAATATGTTACGTGAATATTTCTCTCGTCACCGACTATGATGTAGGGCTTGAGGGCCGTCCGGAGATTAAACCGGTAACCTTCGACCAGGTTGCGAAGGTATTTAAAGAGAACAATGAAAAAGTAAGGAGCCTGCTTTTTAGAGTAATTTCAAAGGTTCCCGACAAAAGAGATTGCGTATGTTCGCATGCATTGAAAGATGCCGGGATCGATTAGGAATTTATAACCGGCAAGAGATGAATATTCATTATTTAATAATAGCCGTATAAAATAATAATTATGAGGTATGATTTATGAAACTTGTAGGGGATATAGAAATTAAAAATTTAGAGAAATTAAGAAGCGGCAAGGTAAGAGAAATGTTCGCATTCGACAGTAAGATCCTAATAGTGACCACGGATAGGATTTCCGCTTTTGATTTTGTATTACCCACCCTTATTCCTTTAAAGGGCATAATCTTAAATAAGATTTCGATTTTCTGGTTCAATCATTTGAAAGGCATAATAGATAATCATTTAATAGAGGTCGATATCGAAAAATTCCCAAAATTTTTAAAAAGATATAAAGGCACCCTATCGGGCAGATCGGTCATAGCAAAAAGAGTAAAAATATATCCGATAGAATGTGTCGTCCGCGGATATATAACGGGTTCCGGGTGGGAAGAATATAAAAGGACCGGTATGATCGGAGATTTAGAACTGCCTCCCAATCTTTCAAAATGCGACCGGCTCCCGGAGGCAATATTTACTCCTACTACAAAAGAAGTATCCGGACATGATATGACCCTCACCATTAATAAGGCAAAAAAAATATTCGGTGCCGGAACAATAGATTCCATAAAGGAAAAAAGTATAGAGCTATACCTCAAAGCTTCAGAATATGCTTTGAAGCGGGGTATAATAATTGCGGATACGAAGTTCGAGTTCGGCGCAACAGATGATGATAAGATTATACTGGCAGATGAGATTCTTACTCCTGATTCATCCAGATTCTGGCCGCTGGATGATTATATGCCGGGAAGAGAGCAAAAGAGTTTCGATAAGCAGTATGTCAGGGATTATTTGCTCAGCTCCGACTGGGATAGAAAATCAATTCCTCCGCCTCTGCCTCCGGATGTTGTTAAAAAGACTTCCGATACGTATATCTCTGCCTATGAAAAAATAGTGGGAGAGAAATTTAAAATATAGTCTGCATACCGGCCAATAAATACAGGTTAACGGCTGTCTCTATAATCTAAAATCTTAAAGTGCAGGTTAAATGTTGGACATTTTCACTAAGATTCGAACCCATCCCCGCATGTGCTAAAATATACGTTACTTTGAAGAACAGGGATATCTTTTCCGGAAAACCAGGAATATCCTTCGAGGACAAGGTCGATCTGGACCACGTATATGCCTTTATTGGTTATATCGTTTATAAGTACCTCTACGGTAACAGTTTCACCGGGTTCCACATCATTGGGGAAAGCGGTCCTTGAGTTATTATCATACTCCGAATAATCAACATCCTGACCAAAGTAATGATAGCCTACTCTAACCGGATTTTTTCCATCGCTTTGCCAGGTAAAATCGGAAGTATTAGTAATTTCTATTTTTATATAATTATCATTATCCGTACATAAGAAAAAAGGAATGTAACCATTTATTTCCGCTCCAAATTGGGCATTAGTATAATCAACTATTGCAATTTCTTCTTCCGATTCTTCAAGCTCCCTGACCTCGTCTTTGTTGACATCGTCATCGACATCTATTTTTTTACTCTCTATTGGAGTGCAGGCAAAAAGTGCGAAAATCATAAATATCGATATTATGCCTGTTATCAGCATACTGATGGCCGGTGTTTTAAATTTCATATTTTTTCCCTCACTTTTAATTAAGTATTGTCCGGTGATTTATTGATAGTTTATTATAGATTAAATCTTTTATTTTTTGAATAAAATAAACAAAATATATATAATGTTAATTGATATTTTTATAAAAAGTTCAAGGGGTAATTATGACACCGTTAGAAATAGTTGGCATTATTTCAATAATCTTGATTTCTGCTTTTGCGATAGTAGGGATAATTATTGCTGTTCCTTTATTCAAGTTGATAAATAAAGTTAAATTCATGGCGGAAAAATTAAATGAAAGCATCATCCCGGCTGCGGAGAAACTAAATGATGCAGTAGGGGGTCTTAATACCGAAATCAGTTCGATAGCGGATCTTACGCAGAGCATCAGTTCGATAGTCGAGCAGCTGGAAAAGGTTATAAGACTTGCGAGGATAATGGTAACAAGTCCGATAATTAAAATAATAAGCGCTTCAGCTGGTTTGATAAGCGGTCTTTCGAAATCAAAAGCCAATGCTGAAGATAAAAACAAGGAGGGAAAAGAATGAATATGGAAAAAAACAATGGTAAAAGTAATGCGCTGGGAATATTCACCGCACTTGTGGTAGGAATATCTGTGGGTTTTATTGCAGGAATATTGCTTGCTCCCAAATCAGGGAAAGAAACCAGACAGCAGCTAATGGAAAAAAGCGAAGAGCTGATAGAAAAAAGTAAAGAAAGCCTCGACACGGTCATGGGAAGAACAAAGGAATATGTTGATATGGGCAAAGTAAAACTTGCAGAAATGAAAAGCAGGGGCGAAGAATTCGTCGAAAAAAGCAAAGAAAAAATCGTGGATATTTCAAAGGTTGTTGGTTCCAGAGCCGAAGAAGCTAAAAAAAAGATAAGTAAAGTTATTGAAAAGGGAAAAGATACCGCAAAGAAAGTTAAGAAAGACCTCTCATAGACAGGGAATTGGATCATATTGATTGAGAATCGACTCACTAAAAAGATTTTAAATATATTACTGGGAAATGGCGCCGATTTTTCGGAAATATTTATTCAAAAAAGGGCTTTTAATAATTTACGGCTGGAAGACAGCAAGATCGAAAACTCCAGCAGCGGTTATGAATTAGGTTGTGGACTGAGATTATGGGTTGGAGACAGCACTTTTTATGCCTATGTGGATTCGCTTGAAGAAAGCAAATTAATCAATGCGGCAAAAATCTTAAGTTCTGCAATAAACGGAACCAGTTCCCTTAAAGTTCTGGATCTTACCGAAACTAAAAGTTCTTATGCCATAGATATAAAAAAACCTCCTGGCAGCATTCAATCAGATGCGAGGAAAGATACTCTTGAGCTTGCCGACCGGAGTGCCAGAGATTTTAATACTGCTGTAATTCAGGTCACATCCACTCTTTCCGATACCGCGGAAGAGTCGTATATTGCAAATTCTTATGGTTCCTTTTCATCCGAAAAAATAGTAAAGATTTTTCTGGCAGTAAATGTGGTAGCCAGAAGAGGGAAGGATATAAGGACAGGTTATAAATCGCTTGCAAGGTCAAGCGGTTATGAAGCATTTGATTTCAAGAATCCGGCGGACCTTGCCCTCGAAGCTTCAAGGATTGCTGTAAATATGCTTGATGCAGTGGGTGCCCCTGCAGGTGAACTCCCCGTAGTGATAGGGCCGGCCTTTGGCGGTGTTATTTTTCACGAAGCATGCGGTCACGGGCTTGAAGCAGATGCAGTGCTTAAGAATGCTTCTATTTTCAAGGATAAAGTAGGGAAAAAGATTGCAAGCGAGATAGTGACCGCAATCGATGATTCTACGCTGAAATACCGCTGGGGTTCTTATAAATTCGACGGGGAAGGTTTTCCTTCCAGCCGGACCGTACTTATAAAAGACGGAATTTTACAAAATTATATTTACGACCTCCGGACATCCAAAAAATTAAACGCAAAGCAAACCGGAAATGGACGAAGGCAATCCTTTAGGAATGTCCCATTTCCGAGAATGAGCAACACTTTTATTGACAGCGGCGATGAAGATCCGGATTCGATTATAAGATCCGTTAGTAGAGGCATATACGCAAAGGAATTTGCCGGCGGACAGGTCGATCCGGCAACGGGAGATTTTGTATTCGGGATAAGCGAAGGCTACCTTATAGAGAATGGCAAAATAAGTTTTCCTATAAAAGATACCACCATAATAGGGAACGGTCCGGAAGTTTTAAAAAGGATCGAAGCGGTAGGAAACAATCTGGATTTTGCACCCGGATTCTGCGGGAAGAATGACCAGCTGGTTTCAAACGAAGTTGGCCAGCCTACAATAAAAGTTGAGAAGATCACCGTGGGAGGCATAAAGGACTAAATATGCAGGATAAAAATATGCAGGATAACAAAAGATATAAAATCAGAGGCAGCGAATTAATCGACATTTGCAAGGATGCCGCTCTGAAGATAAATAAGCATAAGGTGGATGAGTTTGAGATTTTTGCGGCAAGTTCGGTGGAAAATGAAATAGAGATCTTTAAGGGAAAAGTGGAAACACTGTCGTTTTCGGATTCCATCGGAGTGGGTATAAGGATTTTTAAGGACAGGTCGATCGGATACGCATATACGACCGTTCTTGAAGAAAGCAGCATAGAAGACTGTATCAGAAATGCGGTAGCCAATGCAAGGATCACGAGCAGCGATGATTATAATTATTTGCCCGTGGAAGAAGAATCTGTTTACAAAAAGAAATTAATAGATGACAGGTCGCTTTTCCATGAGAATTTTCTCGATTACAGCATAGAAAGTAAAATCGAGATAGCAAAAAAGCTTGAGGTCCTGACCAAAAGCAAGGATGCAAGAATCGTCGATATCGACAGCGTCGGGTATCATGACAGTATTTACGAAACGGCAATTTTGAATTCTGCCGGATTCTGCGATAAATATAAAACAACTGCATGTTTGATTTATGTAAGTGCGATCTCCAAACAGGAAGGAGACACTTCAACCGGTGATTTTTTTGGCTGCGCCCGTGAACCTTCCCGTCTTGATCTGGAAGAAATTGCCGGGAAAGCGGCAAACCGCTCCGTCTCGGTCCTCGGAGGGGAGAAAATAAAATCACAGAGAGCGGATCTCCTGCTGGATCCGGTTGTTTCGGCCCAGCTGCTGGGTGTCGTTGCCGGGTGCCTGACTGCGGATTCTGTACAAAAAAGAAAATCACTTTTTGAAGGAAAAGTGGGTCAGAAGATATTTTCTATAGGGGTAAATGTATTCGATGACGGGACCCTTCCCGATGGCTTATCATCAAGGCCCTTTGACGGGGAAGGGATCATAAAGGGTAAAACCAGTGTGTTCGAAGATGGGTATCTTAAAACTTATCTATATAATACCTATACCGCAAGAAAAGACAAAACCCACTCAACGGGTAATGCCGTAAGGGCTTCTTACCGGTCCACGCCTGAGGTGGGTATTTCAAATTTTTACATGGAACCTTCGGATACCTGTTTTGACACGCTGCTGAGTGAGGTGGGCAGCGGATTTTATATCATAGATATAATAGGGCTGCACTCCGGCGTAAATCCCATTTCAGGACAGATGAGTATGGGAGCCAAAGGAATCTGGATAGAAAACGGAAGCTTCAAGCAGCCGGTTAAGGAAGTAACCATTGCAACCGATATTTTAAGTTTCTGCAGGAGCATTAAAAAGATAGGAAATGACCTCAGATTTATTCCCGCTGCAGGATATATGGGGAGCCCCTCGCTTCTGGTAAGCGATATAATGATAAGCGGTAAATAGTGCTATTCAACCTGCAATTATAAATCTTACGTAACCAACTGTCTGGTATATCGTGGTTACAATCACACCGGCAATCAATACTCCGATAAATATATGCAGCAAGGCTCTTTTTGGGGGTATGCCGAAAACGAATGCAATCAGTGACCCTGTCACGCCGCCCGTAATAGGGAGGGGAATTGCTACAAATCCTGCCAGCGCAAAACCCTCATATCTTTCGAATCTTTTTGAGTGGTGCCTTCGGGTATAACTGAAGAGCCAGTTAAAAAATCTTATGGCCCAATTAAATCTCTTCATAAGAAATTTCGATACCGGGTCGAGGATCCACAGTATGGCAATTACCGGGATCATATTTCCTATCACCGATATTATGAAGGTCTCATAAATATTCATCCCATATGTTGAAAGCGCAATAGGGATGGATGCACGGAGTTCACCGATGGGTATCATAGCCGTAAAAAATGTTGCTAACCGTGGAGCTAAAAATTCCCAAAAATTTGATGAGTTCATAACGATTTTTTATTTTTAATTATTTTATGCTATATTTAAAAATCAATTATATATTATTTAAACAAAATTTTTACAATTATATAAGTTGAATATAATACAGTCAATTGTTTTAGGCATAATTCAGGGTGTTGCTGAGTTTTTCCCCATAAGCAGTTCGGGTCATCTTGTAATCATCCCATATTTTTTTAACTGGGATTATCCTCCTCTATACTTTACGGTAACGGTTCATTTCGCCACACTTGCCGCGGTGGTCACCATTTTCCACAGGGAGATTTACAGGATAATTAGAGCGGTGATCCTGGGGATTTTTAAAAGGAGCGAGAGGGCCACGACCAGTTTCAAGCTGGGAATTCTTTTGATTGTGGCAAGTATCCCCGCTGCTGCTGCAGGATATTTTCTAAATGAATATGTGGATAATTTGTTCAGCAGCCCTCTGGTAGTCGCAGCATTTTTATTGGTTACTGCACTTATTCTATGGCTGGGTGAACGGAGGGGCAGCCGAATCGAAGGGGGGCCTGCCAGCAATCAGGATAAGAGCGATATGCGAAATAGGCGGGACAGATGGGGCAGCCGTCATCGAGGGTATCCTTACGGCAGGAGCGAAGCAGCCATGGGTAGCGGATCCGGGAGCGAGCTAATCAGGGAAACTGAGGTTGAAGACGGCAGTGTAAAAAAAGTAAGATTCAATTTTTTAATTGCATTTATGACCGGGATAGGACAGGCCATTGCCATTTTACCGGGAATTTCAAGATCAGGATCCACCATATCTTTTGCCCGATTTTTTGGGGTAAAGAGAAGCGAAGCAGTCAGGTTTTCTTTTCTACTCTCTGTTCCGATTATTTTTGGTACATTTATATTCGAAATTTATCATTCCTACGGTGTTATTTATAAGGGCGGTCTGAATATTGTACTAAATCTTTTAGCGGGGTTCTTCTTTGCTTATCTTGCAGGAATGCTTGCCATAAAATTCCTTGTTTATCTTGCTAAAAGAAAGAATTTAAACATATTTGCCGTATACTGCGTGGTACTTTCAGCGGCAACTTTTGTTTTTTATATTATAAAGAGATTTATATAATATCCAACTATCCAAAGGAGAGTGAATATATAAATTATGAAAGGGGTAATACTGGCAGGGGGGCTTGGAACACGCCTTATGCCGTGTACCAAAGTCACCAACAAACATTTGCTTCCGGTATATGATAAGCCGATGATTTATTACCCTTTAAGGACCCTGGTAAATGCGGGACTTAAAGACATAATGATAGTCACCGGCGGTAATAATGCAGGAGATTTTTTAAGACTTTTGGGTAATGGAAAGGGATTCGGGCTCAAGGATATAAGCTATACATATCAGGAAGGAGAAGGCGGTATAGCCGATGCCCTGAAATTAGCAGAGAATTTTATCGATAAAGATAAAATGGTTGTAATACTCGGTGATAATATAATCGGAGATGATATATCGAATGCAGTAAATGAATTCGAGAGACAGGACAGGGGAGCAAAAATATTCTTAAAGGAAGTCAGTGATCCGGAAAGGTTCGGAGTTGCCGAAATCGAGGGGGACAGAGTAATAAATATCGAAGAGAAACCCCAAAAACCAAAAAGCAATTACGCAGTTGCAGGTCTTTATATGTATGATAGTGATGTATTCGAAATAACGGAGACCCTGAAACCTTCAGGAAGAGGCGAACTTGAAATAACCGATGTCAATAATGAGTACATCGGGAGAGGTACAATGACCTATTCTGTTCTTAAAGAATGGTGGACCGATGCAGGTACCTTTGAATCTCTATTCAGGGCAAGCAGACTGGTGAGAGAAACATTAAAAGAGAATAAATCACCCGGAAAACAAATTCCTGATTGATATTTCACAGCTGTCAGAATTGTCCTATTTTTTTTGATTTGCAGTAAAAACATCTGGTTACGTTATGTGAGCATTTCCACTGGCCGTCCGAAGTTAAAAAGGCCCATGTGAGACAGTCCATAATAACTTTATCAGTGTCCGTTCCGTTATCGTTATACTTATTTTTTTCCTTTTCCTTGCACTTATTCACATCCTTATCCGGGGAATTCTGGTAAATGAAAGCATTTCCTTCCTCTCTTACGGTTCCAACGAACTTATAGGTATTCCCACACTCCAGACATTTATACATTTTGCCTCCTTTAAGATTGATATTCGGTTATTATAGGTTATTATAGTATATTGCCATATAAATTCAATACATATTTAATAAATCTATAATAAAAATTAGTTCGGGGTATGATGATCTTGTATCATAAAAATAACAGCAATATTTTTTTAAATGGCTGCGACGCCGCTTTGTAAAGCAAAATATGTCCATTTTATTGACTAAAAAAAACGGCTCTGATAATATCATTTAAGAATCATAAACGGAGGTCCTAAAGTCATGCAAATGAAAATCGAAAAACAAAAAGTGAAAGTAAAGATTAAGACGGAGTCTTCTATTGTCAGAGGTACAATCTTCACTCTGGCGGCTGGAAGGCTGAGTGATTACATAACCTCCCAGAAAAATAAATTCATACCGGTAAGTAATGCGGAAGTGCAGTATATTAGTGAGATTGGAAAGGTTATGGAAGAAGGGAACAATACCAAAAGGGATATTGTATTTATAAATGTGGAGAAAATAGAGATGATAGAATATCTATGATCTCTTATTTGTAATAATAACGAAGAAAGGAAAAAATGTCCGAAGCAATTACCCAAATAACGGATTCTAATTTCAGCAGTGAAGTGATTGAATCAGAAAAACCTGTCCTGGTGGATTTCTGGGCCGAATGGTGTGGTCCATGCAAGATGATTACCCCCGAGCTTGAAGAACTGGCAGCAGAAAAAAGCGAGCAGTTAAAAATCGGAAAACTTAACGTCGACAATAACAGAGAAACCGCCTTGAAATACAGCATAAGCAGCATTCCGACACTGCTGCTGTTCAAGAATGGCGAAGTAGCCAAAAAGTTAATCGGTGTCATGTCCAAAGATAAAATATTAACTGAGATATCAAGCTTTTTATAAGTTAATGGAAAATGTTCTTGTTGGTACTTCAGGATACAGCTATGCAGATTGGAACATCGAATTTTATCCTGTGGAACTGGACAAAAAGGACCAGCTGAGCTTCTATGGTACTGTATTCAACACAGTTGAACTAAATTTTACTTATTACCGTCTTCCATACCCTGCTACATTCAAAAACATGGTAAAAAGAGTCAAAGGGGATTTCGTTTTTTCCGTGAAGGCTCACAGCAGCGTCACCCATACAAGGGATTCAAAGGAAGAAGATACAAGAAAGTTCATCTATTCGCTGCAGCCGCTTGTCGAAGAAAACAGGCTGGGACCGGTGCTCCTGCAGTTTCCATGGGCATTTAAATACAGCGCGGCAAACTGTGATTATCTCACCCGCATCAGGGAAAATTTCAAGGAACTTGATCTCTGTGCGGAATTCAGACATGCAAGCTGGCTCAACGACGAAACGATAGATCATTTAAAGAATCTGAATATAGGATTCTGCAACGTGGATGAGCCGGGGCTGGAAGGGCTCCTCCCTCCCACAGGCATCTGCACAAGCGATGCCGGTTATATAAGATTTCACGGAAGAAACGGACTTAACTGGTGGAACCCAAAATATTCATATCAGAGATACGATTATTCTTACAATAAGGAAGAACTGAGCGAGTGGGTGCCAAGGGTCAAAGAAGTGGCGGCTAAAACTAAAAAAACATACATATATTTCAACAATCACTACAAGGCCCAGGCTGTAAGATCGGCTAAAATCCTCGAGGGACTTATCGAAAATAAAGACATTTCCCCTATACAAAATTAGACTTATTATATAAAATCTATTAAACAGTTTCCCGGCGGAGTTTTTATTAAGTTCCGGGCCATTTTTTATAAATAAAAAGCATGTAAAAGGGTACCATTTATGTTCAAAAAAGTTGACAGTCAGGTAAACCTGGTAAAGCTGGAAGAAAAGATCCTGGATTTCTGGAAAAGCAGCAAGATTTTTGAAAAAAGCCTGAAAAAAACCGAAGGAAAGAAGAGGTTTGTCTTCTATGAGGGACCCCCGTCTGCAAACGGTGTGCCAGGGGTACATCATGTCCTGTCGCGCGTCTTTAAGGATATTTTCCCAAGATACAAGACAATGAAAGGTTATTATGTGCAGAGAAAAGCAGGCTGGGACACGCACGGACTCCCTGTGGAGATTGAGGTAGAAAAACAACTCAAAATAAATTCAAAAAAGGAAATAGAAGAAATCGGCATCGAAAAATTCAACAGTCTCTGCAGGCAGAGCGTTATGAAATATGAGGAAGACTGGAAGAAACTTACGGAGCGTATCGGGTTCTGGCTGGACATGGATAATGCCTATTTCACATTTAAAAATAATTATATCGAAACCGTATGGTGGATCCTGAAAACCATATGGGATAAAAATTTATTATACGAGGATTACAAGATCGTCCCTTACTGCCCGCGCTGCGGAACGCCACTTTCATCTCATGAGACTGCGCTGGGTTACAGCGACGTAGAAGACTTTTCGGTTATAGTAAAATTCCCTCATGCCGAAAAGAAAAACACTTTTTTCCTGGTATGGACAACAACTCCCTGGACGCTGATTTCCAATGTTGCAGGTGCGGTAAATAAAAAATCCGATTATGTTGAAGTGGAACATAAGGGTGAAAATCTGATACTTGCAAAAAAATTACTTACAGAGGTCCTTGGAGACGGGACCGGTTACAAGATTGTCGGAGATTTTAAAGGAAGCAGCCTGATATCCTCCAGATACACTCCTCTTTATGATTATGCGGACGGCAACAGCAACGCATTCAAAATAATTGGAGGAGACTTCGTATCCGACGGGGAAGGTTCCGGTATCGTGCACATAGCGCCGGCTTTTGGCGAAGATGATATGAATGCCGGAAAGGAAAACAATCTTCCGGTCGTGCAGATGGTAAATGAAGAAGGAAAATTTAAAGAGAAGGTTGAAAGTTTTGCAGGCATGGGCATAGAAGAAGCGAATCCTAAAATCATAGAGGACCTTAAAGCAAGGAGCCTTCTTTTCAGCGTTAAAAAGATACAGCACTCCTACCCATTCTGCTGGAGATGCAGCAGCAGGCTGATGTATTATGCAAAGAAGAGCTGGTACATAAGGACCTCGCAGATAAAGGATGATCTTTTAAAATCCAATGAAGAAGTAAACTGGTATCCGGAATATATAAAACACGGAAGATTCGGTAAATGGCTCGAAAACAATGTCGACTGGGCCCTTACGAGGGAAAGATACTGGGGAACGCCTCTTCCGGTGTGGACCGATGATAACGGTCATAAGATCTGCATAGGCAGTATTGCCGAACTAAAGGAGGCCGCAGGGACGATCCCCGAAAATCTGGACCTGCACAGGCCCTATGTTGATGATATCATAATAAAATGCCCGCAGTGCGGCAAAGACATGAAGAGGGTGTCAGAGGTAATAGATGTGTGGTTCGATTCCGGTTCGATGCCTTATGCGCAGTTTCATTATCCTTTTGAAAACAAAGAAATATTTAAAGATAATTTCCCGGCAGATTTCATAGCCGAGGCCATAGATCAGACGAGGGGATGGTTCTATACGCTGCTTGCCATATCCACACTGCTGTTTAAAAAATCTTGCTATAAAAACGTACTTTGCCTTGAACTTATAAATGATGAGGACGGACAGAAAATGTCCAAATCCAAAGGTAATGTCATAGATCCATGGGAGGTCCTAAACAAGCAGGGGGCCGATGCGCTCAGGTGGTATTTCTTTACCGGCGTATCGCCGTGGCTGTCTAAGAATTTTTCAAGCAAAGCAATCGATGAAGGGGTGAGAAAATTCATACTGACTTTATGGAACACTTATTCATTCTTTGTGATATATGCCAATATAGACAATTTCGATCCTTACGGGCATGACTTTGAGGTAGGCGGTAGATTCGAAATCGACAGGTGGATCATATCAGAGCTTCACCTGACGATTAAAAAAGTAACTGAGCTCATGGATGATTTCAATGTCACCGAAAGCGGGAGGGCAATTCAGGATTTTACCGATGTCCTATCGAACTGGTACGTGAGAAGAAGCAGGAGAAGATTCTGGAAGAGCGAAGAAGACAAAGATAAAATAAGCGCCTACAAAACACTCTATGAATGCCTGGTAACAATCTCCAGGCTGGTTGCGCCTTTTACACCCTTCCTTAGCGATGAGATTTATAAAAACCTTACCGGAAGTTTCGGCAAAGGCGAAGAAAGCGTGCACCTAGAAAGTTATCCGGCAGCCGATGAAAGCCTGATAGACAAAGATCTGAACTTTAAAATGGACACCGCCCGGAAAATAGTGGGCCTTGGAAGAGCGGTTAGGAGCAAGGTCAATATAAAGATAAGGCAGCCTATTGAAAAGGTGCTTGTATATTTTGACAGCGATGCAAAGAAAAAAGAAGCCATAAATCATTTCAAGGATGTGATAGCAAGTGAACTCAATGTCAGAGAAATAGAATTTGCCGGAGGGCTCGAGGAGCTTGTTTCTTATGACATAAAACCAAACCTTGCATTTGTCGGTAAAAAATATGGTTCCCTTGTTCCCAAAATAAAGGACGCGCTGCTTTTGGAAAATCCGGTCCGCACAGCGCTAAAGGTTAAAAATGAAAAAAACATAAATCTTACCGTAGACGGTAAAAAAATGGAACTGCTGCCGCAGGAAGTGCTTGTGGATATAAAAAATAAAGAGGGGTTCGGAGTCGAGACCGACGGAGAATTTACTGTGGGACTTTCCACCTCCATATCAGCGGACCTTGTTGAAGAAGGATTCTGCAGGGAACTTGTCCATCAGATACAGAACCTGAGAAAAGAAGCAGGATTCCAGATAGAAAATACCATAGATACGGCAATGGAACCGGGGATAAAAGAGGATGTCATAAAAAAATTTAAAAATTATATAATGAAAGAGACCCTGAGCAAATCCCTGGATCCTGATTTTAAAGATGGCATGTTTGTAAAAGAAGTAAAAGTAAATGATGTGAAAATAAAGATAGGCATCAAAGTAGTGGGGAGCATAGTCTAAATGTTAAGCAGAGCAAAAAGAAATATTCTCATGAATGTGTATTTCCTGGTTACAGCAATCCTCGTCCTGGTTGCCGATCAGGTAACGAAGAGTCTCATAATAGAGAGGGTTCCCGAAAACAGTCCTTCCATAGAAATAATAAGAGGTCTTCTTTATATAACCCATGTAAAGAACAGCGGTGCGGCTTTTGGGATGTTTCAGGGTTATACAAATATTCTTGCAATAATATCCATGGTAGCGATAGCCCTTATTATCATCCTTAAAGTAATACTTAAACTTAATTTTGCCTTTTATAACGTATCTCTTGGCTTCATCCTCGGCGGGGCAATCGGAAATCTTATCGACAGGTATTTTATGGGAGAAGTCACCGATTTTATCAATCTTAGTTTCATTCCTGTATTCAATATAGCTGATTTTTCTCTTATAACTGGTTTTTGCCTTTTAGTAATTATAATAATAAGGGAATATTTTAAGAAGGAAAAATCAAGAGGGAGTTGAGTAAGAAAGAAGAAGAAATCTTAAACTTTACAGTCGATGCCGAAAGCACCGGGCAGAGGATCGATAAGTTTCTGACCGCAAAAGCAAAAAATATTTCAAGAAGCCACATTCAGAATATAATCGGAAAAGAAAAGGTTAAAGTAAACGGCAGAGCCGTAAACAAACACTACAGACTTGTAGAAAACGACCATATATCAATCGAAGGCGCCGGAGAAGATGATTCCCATACTGAAATTGAACCACAAAAGATCAATCTTAAAATAATTTATGAGGATAAGTATCTTCTGGCAATATCCAAGAAACCGGGAATGCTGACCCATCCGGTACCGGGATTTAAAAAAGATACGATTGTAAATGCCCTGCTGTATCATTATGATAAGCTTTCGAACCTCCCGGGAAAAGACAGGGCCGGCATTGTGCACAGGCTGGATAAGGATACATCGGGACTTCTTATCATAGCAAAGGATGACAATACGCACCGGCTGCTGTCCGATAAATTCAAGGAAAGAGAAATCAAAAAAACCTATGCCGCGCTCGTGTGGGGCAATTTTATGGAAAAAAACGGAGAGATAATCCTTCCGATCGGCCGTTCGAGACTGGACAGAAAGAAAATGAGCATATCGATCGACAGGGGCAGGGAAGCGGTAACCAGGTTCGAAGTGACAGAGAAATTCGAAAATACGACACTCCTGGATGTTCATCCGGAAACTGGAAGAACCCATCAAATAAGAGTACACTTAAGTTACATCGGCCATCCTGTAATGGGAGACGAAACATACGGCACCAGCCAGTCAAACAAAATGTCGCAAGAGCTGGGACTGGGAAGGCAATTTTTACATGCGAAAAGATTGGAGTTTACACATCCTGTAACAGGAGAAAAGCTGGCGCTGGAAGATAAGCTGCCTGCTGATCTGCTCAAATGCTTGAAGATTTTAAGAGCTAACAAACAGGATATAAAAGTAAATAAGGGGGAGAGTTAAAATGAATAAATTGGGGCATTAATTTTAACCTGCTGAAATCAGGTATTTGCTTTTCATCAGTTTTAGGTTAATTAATAATTTTAAGAGTTTTAAGGAGAAAATAAATTGGCAAATATAAGAAGACTGGTACTGGATGTTCTAAAACCCCATAAGCCCAGCATATTGGAGCTCTCATCTCAGCTTGCGGATCTTCCGGGAGTGAATGGAGTGGACATTTCACTTATCGAGATGGATCAGAAGGTGGAAAATATAAAGATCACCTGCGAAGGTGATTCAATAAAATATGATCAGGTGGAAGAGATTATAAAGCAGAGCGGCGCGTCTATCCACAGCCTGGACAAGGTATCGGTAGGAACAAGCATGATTGAAGAAGCAGCCACTCACCAGGATTAATCCGCAGCCATCCAGTGGGTTTATGTCTTAAAATCATTAAGCCCGGTTTAAGCCGGGCTTAATTTTACTAAGTCGATCTCATTTAGCTCAATATCTTTAAGTCGATATCTTTTAAGTAGATATCTTTATCCTTATGTCGATCTTATTTCCTGTCTCATGAATATTATGTAAGATGCGGCAAAGCATATAATTGCCAGCGCAATGATAACAACCAGCTGCGGCCATACCTGTATAAGGCTCTGACCGATTGATAATGGATTCAATAAATTCTGGCTGCCGGCATATTGTTGATATGCCACCGGATTGACCAGTACGGCTCCTTCCACGGGTAGAAGCACGACAGTTATAGCCTCGGTAAATAGAGTCGCTGGAGAGATTCTTGAGATTCCCTGTTCTATCGTGAAATTTTTTATCTGATCGGCTATCGTCGCATTATCCGCAAGCGGGACCATTGCATTTGCTATGGCATTGGCAATTATTGAAAGGAAGAACATAAGGAATATCCATATGGCAATAGAAGTAAGTATCGATGCCGCAGTTTTATCCATAATTACAGAAAATAATATTGCGAGCCCCATCCAGAATCCGCCATAGAAAACGCATATAAATATAAAGAAGAATATCCTTAAGATTTCTTGCGAGGTGGGCGGTACCCCGATAGCGAAAAGTCCCACTCCCGAAATGATAACAACAATACTGGTTATGATTATGGCAAGCGTACTAATACCTGCCAGAAATTTACCGTTTATGACACTGTCCCTGTAAATTGGCTGGGATAAAAGTCTGCTGAGATTACCACTATTCTTCTCGCTATTGATGGCATCAAAACCAAATATTATACCGATTATGGGGATGAAGAAACTGATGAAGGTAATAAAAGACGGGAGAACGTCCCCGCCGGTAGTGAACAGATATAAAAATACATTGCCACCACTGAGCGAACTTGCTGCTTCCCTGATATTGGTAAGAGCAACATAAGTCGATGATAGTCCTGCAATATATATAAGTGCCAAAAGGATTAAAAATTTATTGCTGCAAAAATGATCAGAAAGCTCTTTTCTGTAAACGGTTAAAATGCTTCTCATTTTACTCCTCTTTAAAATATTTTAGATAAATCTCTTCCAGCGCGTCCTGTTTCATGTCCATCCTGGTCATTAGTATTCCCTCGGCCGAAATGAGCCTGGATATCTCCTGCCTTATATCTTTATCGCATACGATCTGAATCTGGTTGTCGGTCCGGATTACATTTACCACTTTATCCAGTTTCTTAAACTTTTCTATAATTTCTTCGGATACTTTCTCCAGCTCAAGCTCGATTCTGTATTTTCCTCCGCCAAACATGTTTCTTCCGAGGCTTTCAATGGTTCCTTCGGTAATAAGTTTCCCCTTGGACAATATTCCCACTCTGGGGCATACTCTCTGCATAAGATTAAGCTGATGGGAGGATAGGAGGAACGTAATATTTTTCTCCTTGTTCAGATCCAGTATGGTTTGCAGCATTTGATTTGCCACCTTGACATCAAGACCTTCGGTGGGCTCATCAAAAATAATAAGTTCCGGTTTTTTTATGAGCACATCCGCTATTCCCAATCTCTGCTTCATTCCTTTGGAAAATGTTTTAACAATTTGATTTTTATTTTTGGACAGGGCCACCATTTCCAGAGCCTCATCGATTTTTTTGGGAATTTCCCTGAAGGGAATATTATTTAGCTCCGCAGTATAGGAAAGATTACCCTTTGCGGTCATATCGTCATAAAATCCTACTTTTTCAGGAAGATATCCTGTTATTCTTTTAACCTTTAACGGTTCCCTGGTTGAATCGAATCCTGCCACGCTGATACTTCCCGAAGTGGGCTCAGTAAGCCCCAGGGTCATAAGGATAAAAGTGGACTTGCCGGCGCCATTGGGCCCAAGGAGTCCGAATATTTCACCTTTTTTGATGATTAGATTGAGATTATCGACAACCAGTTGCTCTTTATATTTCTTGCATAGATTTTTGGAAACTATTAAATTATTGTTGTCATTCATAATTTATCTTCTTCCCAATTTTGTAAAGATTATGGCAACACCGATTATAACAACCACGATAATTCCTATTCCTACGATTCCCCAGATGGTAGGTGTTTCCACTGTTGCCCGGATCTCGATACTGGAATTGCTGTTTTCACTGGATGCCTTGAAGCTCAGCATATAATCACCGGCAATAGTCTTTTCAGGCGGATTTATCACTGCATTGATTTCAGCAGTTTTACCGGCTTCTATAGATTCAATAGTTTTGCTATCGAAATTAACCTGCCAGCCTTCGGGCTCTGTTGAACTTATGGTTATGTTTTCAACGGATATGGAACTATTGTTGGTTACAATAAGTTTGTATTCGTTATCTTTTCCGGCAGTCAGTTCCGTACTCAGTCTTCCTGTTTTTGTTGTAAGTTTTATTTCATAGGTAGCTGTTATCACTGCTGTAAAATCTATTGATCCTTCCACTGATTCGCCTTCTCCAGCGGATTTAAGATTAACCGTGAAGTTATATTCACCGGGTTCCTGTGTTATCAGCGGCATAGCTAACATGCTCAGGGACTCTCTGCTGTTAGGGCTTATATTAATAGAAAGTGCCTCAGTCGAACCGCTTGCTACTGCAGCAATCCAGCTGGTTGGATAATCAACTGTGATATCAAAGGTTTTATCGGTTGTGTTTGCTTCTGAATCGACCGCTACATCTCCCGGATCATATATTGCAGTGAAGCTAAAAGTGAATGTTTCCCCATCCTTTCCCTGTATTTTGGGAAGAGTAGTTTCAAATTCTATTGTTGCCGGGACCGGCGGCGGTGCAATTACCTCTTCTTCGTCAGTTGCCTCTTCATCCTGTGCAAATAATACAGAGGGGATCATCAGAATGATCGATAACGTAAGAGTCAGAATGATAATAAATACGGGAAGTTTTCTTTTTATGATTTCCAATTTGCGCATCTCCTTTGCTAAATTCGATTAAAGTTTTTTATGATTTTTAATTGTTTATAGTAATACAGCTAATTTAAAGCTAAACATGAATTTTAATCACTTTGGGTATAGTTGTCAAGAAGGAGTGGGGCATTGGAAGTACGGATTTTACGCTTTTGCTTTTAGCCTTATCTGTTATTTCAACAAGATTAATTTTAATATACAATATGGTTAACAGGTAATAGAATTTTTTAGTTAATCTTACCAATTCTACTTTCAACACGGGCTTTGAACTTGGGTTAGCTCTTGGACTTGATAAAGAAGTGATTCTAATTGCTAGCAAGAGAACAAAACTTCCTTCAGGCCTTGTCAGGCAAGAAGTAATATTTTATAGTAAGGACTTAGAAAGATTAAAGATGGATTTAAATAGTTGTTTTAAAATATTTAAATAAATTAATTTGATGGGGCCAATTGATACTTTTTCTTTATAAAAGATAAGTTTTAAGAAAAAAATATTTATGAAAGATAACATAAACGAGGATTACATAAAGAGTCTATTAGTTTCACCGTTGCAAAATTGTAGTAAAAAGGGTGACTCATACAAGCGTAGAGTAGCTAATATCGAATGGATAGAAAATTTAGATAGAAGTCATCTTGAGTATGGAAATAGAGAGAGACAATTATTGATTCACGAAACCAGTTCCAGCGAAAAATTTTTTATCCAATACCCTGGAAAAGAATCTTCAAGAAAAGGTGACGCGGAAAGACCTTGGGATTTTAGACCAAGAGCTTATGTTGAAAAGAGTTTATCATGGTTAAGTGATATGAGTTTTAGGGATATATGGGATATTATGAATGAAAATTTTAAAAAGATTATAGATTCCAATAAAATAGAAGTATTCGAAATAATTGTTATATTATTATATAGAATGGCTTTTATGATAGATTATTTAAAATTAGATAACTTTAATACTAAATATGTGGATTTGTATATTGATAAGGATATAGAGAAAGAAATAATTAATAAGGGTTCGGTAAATCAAAAGTCTTTCTATAAATATAATCCAGATGAGAGAATATTGAATTACTTAGAAAATAAATGTCATACGATATGGGGAGGATTAAGCCTTGAAGGTTTTCTATATTATAATGAGCTTTTAATGTGGAATGAAGATTGTAAATACTATTACCGCGATATTATTAAAAAAAAGAAAAGTTGGAACGGAAAAGTAGGTAGAGTCAATAATGCATTGACACATATTAGTATCATTGGGTTTTTATTAGGTTTTATAACGTTTTCAAAAGTTTGCTCTAATTTATCAAGGCAGGGAGTATCACCTATAAGCAATAAGGATTTAAAAGAGTACTTTAAAGATTATTTTTCATCTGGAGAGTTATTTTGAAGAGTTTAAAAACAATCTGTGAGCTTTTTGCAGGTGTCGGTGGTTTTAGGTTAGGATTAGGAAAAAGTGGTTGGAGAACAATATATTCGAATCAATGGGAACCTAAAAGGAAAGACCAATATGCTTCTGAGTGTTATATATCGCACTTTGGTAAAGAAGGTCACACAAATATTGATATAGCTAAAGAAAAATATAATATTCCCCCACACGATCTTTTAGTAGGTGGGTTCCCTTGCCAAGATTACTCAGTTGCCGCGACTAATGCTAAAGGAATAAAAGGTAAAAAGGGAGTTCTTTGGTGGGAGATATATCATATACTTGAGAGCTTACGTCCACCATTAGTATTGCTTGAGAATGTAGATCGTCTTTTGCGCTCACCTTCTAATAAAAGGGGTAGAGATTTTGGTGTTATTTTAAGTTGCTTAAACAATCTAGACTATAATGTAGAATGGAGAGTAATCAACTCTTCAGACTATGGCTTTCCACAAAGAAGGTTTAGGGTTTTTATTCTAGCATCATTATTTGAGAGTCCTCTAAAAAACCTTTATGAAAATGGTATAGATAAGTATGACATAATTGAAAAGAATGGTTTTTTTGGAAGGGCATTTCCAGTGCAAGAAACGAAATATAAAAGTTTGACTTTGAATAGCTTAGATGAAAATGTAACCTTAACTGGTGATTTAGTAAAAATCACGGAAGAGTTTAAATATGATTTTCATAATGCAGGGCTAATGTTGAGAGGGAACATATATACTAAAACAGTAAATCCAATATTAGAAAACCAACATTGTTTAGGTGAGATATTAGAAAATGAAGTTGATGAATACTATTACCTACCTGAGGAAGAAATTGATTCTTGGAAATATCACAAAGGTGCAAAAAATGAAATCAGGACTTCAAAAAGCGGCTATAGTTATAATTATAAAGAAGGTGCAATAACTTTTCCAGATAGATTAGACAGACCATCACGTACTCTTATTACAAATGAAGGGAATAAAAAACCCAATAGGTTTACTCATGTTCTTAGAGATCCCGAGAATGGTCGGTTAAGAATAATAACCCCATTAGAAGCTGAAAGGCTAAATGGTTTTCCAGATAGCTGGACTGATACAGGCATGCCTTTAAAATGGCGTTATTTCTGTATGGGGAATGCATTAGTAGTAGGATTAATAGAAAGAATTGGACAAAAATTATCAGAATTATTAGAGAATGGGGTAAATTATAAATATTCTGATTCAAAAGTAATACAGAGAGTATAATTTGCATATGTCTGATATAAGGGCAAAAGGCAATCTTATTTTTCGAGAGAAGATGTCAGTTTTCTTAGGCCCTTCACCAAAAGCTTCTTCAAAAAATGTCTCAAAGTCGATGAAAGGCAATGTCTCTAAGAATACAAAACCTGAGCTTAGTTTACGTCGAGCCTTATTCGCCGAAGGTATTAGAGGCTATAGAACAAGTTGGAAGGAAGTCCCTGGTAGACCTGATATCTGTTTTCCTAGATTAAAGATAGCCATATTTATCAATGGTTGTTTTTGGCATAGGTGTCCAAAATGTAATCTGAGACTACCAAAAGAAAACAGAGAATTCTGGGTAAAAAAATTTAAAAGAAACAAAGAACGAGATAGATTAAAAATAAAAAGACTTGAAAACATAGGTTGGGCTGTTCTAGTAATATGGGAATGTGAAATTAATAAAAACTTTATTGAAACTCTGAGTAGAGTTATAGATTTATATACTAAAAGAAACTAAAAAGAGGGCAGTAAATGTTGAACTGGCCGAATATTTTAACAGGATTTGGTACAATTTTTATGGCTGCTATTGTTACAGCAACAGCGGTAATTGCTTTTTATAAATTTAGAGATTATTTAACTGATAGGGCATTAGATAGGAAAAATAAAGAAATTGAGGATCAAAATAACTTAGGTTTTATTCTAAGAGATGAGTTTGTAAATGATCATTTAAAATTTTTTGAAGATTTTGCAAAGGAAGAATTTAAGGGTGACAAATACAACGAAGATATAAATAAAAGAAGCTATAGATTGATATTATTTTTATCAAAACTAGGAAGATTATTAAAATTAAATAAAATTTCAATAAATGAGATTGATGTTTATTTTAGTACATACCTATATTACAAAAATAGCATTAGAATCTTAATTGATAATTTAAAGAAGTTCAATCCAGGATTACTAATAGACATAAAAGATAATTTAAACTTTCTTTTCAATGAGATTAGTATAAAAAGAGAGATCGATGATTATTTAAATATGATTGAAAAAGAATTTAAAAATATATTCACCATAAAAGTAGATGGGGTAATGACCTTTAAGGGAGAAACCAAGACAAATACCAAAAAATAAAATAATTAGAGCATCTTTATTGATTCTTCCAACTCTTTTCCAGTTACATGTAAGTAAATCTGTGTCGATTCTAAACTTCTATGACCAATCAAATTCTTAATATTAACAAGGCTTACATCTTTATTGAGTAATCTTGTTGCAAAAGTATGTCTTAAAGTATGAATTGTAAAGCCTTTACCAGAAAGCCCTGCAATTTTAATATACCGGTCAAATAGATTTTTTAAACTGTTATGATGAATACACTGTACTGTTCTGCCGATAAATAAGGCATTATTTTTTAAAGGCAGTCTTTCAGATAAATATTTATCCAATAACTCAAGAATCTTATCATGAAGCGGTATTATTCTTTGATTTTTATTTTTAGATTTTCTTACAATTAAATACCTATTTCCTAAATTAATATCATTCCAGTTTAGGTTAATAAGTTCAGTTCGCCTCAGTCCAGTATAAGCAAACATTGTAAAGATTAATTTATCTCGTAAAGCATATTTTTTATATTTGGTATAGGTATTGTGTTCAGTTGCACTTAAGAATTTTTCAAGTTCAATATCATTAAATACTTTTGGAATTTTAACTTTTTTTCTTGGTGGTCTAATTAAAATAGCAGGGTTGATTTTTATGTAACCGGAATTATCAAGAAACCTGAAAAAGTGATGTAATATATTAATCTTATTTGCAATTGAACTTGAAGTGTAGCTATAAGTTTGTCTGATATGATTTAAATAATCTCTTAAATGATTTTGATTAATTTCATTAATATCAGTTACTTGTAAATATTCAAATAATCTTTCTAAATCAGCTCTGTATTTATGAATTGTGGATTTTGCAGCGTCTTTTTCTGTTTGTAAGTAATTTAAGAAATAATCAATGTATTGGTTCATAAAAATAGTTTTGAATTATTAATTATGGGGAGGGTAGTAGTATAATGTAGTAGAATCAAGGGCTTTATTAATATTTTTAAAGAAAATGAGTACTATATTTACAATAAATGGAAGAGATAATGTAATGCTTGAGGTTATAGCTAGTTATTTTAATCTTAACCATGAACAGATGTATTTTGAAATAAATAATGCATTTCAAAAAACAGTTGAGATTTTGCGAATAAAAGGAATAGAATATCAGAATTTAAAAAGCTGTTTAACTCCAAGTTTGGATCGTTTAGAAATTATTTTTGTTTTTAATAGCAAAGAAATAGACTCATCTTTTTATGGATACCCAGTATTTGAAAAGATAATACCCTTACTTGATAAGCGAAGTTCTCATAGTGTACTGGCTGGAGATTTTATTAATCATAATAAGAGTCAAGATTTTTTATATGAAAAGTTTGCTGAATCAATAATATTAGTTAAAGATTTTACTTACATACATAGTAGTTTACTATTTTTTGTATATATAAATAACATGACAATTAATATGTTTAATAAGATGAATGAAGGTCTTAAGAGTTTTAAACCATATGTCGGTTTTATTGATGTGACAAACTCTAGCTATATGAAAACTTATGCGTCAATGACAGTAATCAATGATTTTATAAAAAATAAAAGTAATATAATAATGGGACACGAAGATGATGTTGAAGAATCTAAAAACTTTAACATGCGTGGTTACCCATTCGAAGAAAATGGCTATACTTGTATTAGTTTGCCTGGGATGTATTTTGATCTATTTCTATCTTATAAGATTGAACGTAAAGTATATAAGGGTTTTGAAGAAGATACATTGTTTTCCCTAAATACCATTTCAAGAACTATTTTTAATATTGATGATTTTGAAATACTAATAGAAGAAGGTAAATTAAAATATTTACTTGGGGAAAAAAGTGGCAAATTTAAAAAAGGTTGCATGTTGGACATAAATATTAAAGAACTTCAAGGATTAATTAGAAGCAAGATTAAGGATAATTATATCTATAATATGGAATATGATGTGGAACATAGTACAACAAAATTTAATATACAAATTGAAGTCATAGCTGGTGATACAGGGGAGATAATAAAGTTTTTAGTTTCACTAGAATATATACCAGAGCAAAAAATATTAAGAGTAATAACAATGTATTAAAACTTATTCTGAGAATTTAAGATGGTAAGAAACAATAGATTATTTGAAAAAGCTTACAAATTATATCAAAAAACTAAGTCTATATTTAAGTCTGAAGTTTCAGATTTTAAATTTTTTAATTCAACAATAATACAATTGAATGAATATAAAGAATTTTTAGAAGAATTAAAAAAAGATCAAAAAATATCAACTTTCATTAATAAAATAATTTACCCTATGGAAAAACAGGTTTTTGATTATACAGATATAATATTTGATTTTATTAATGAAATAATTAATAAAAAACTTAATAAAGCAAATTTCAAAAATTTTTATATCCTATTTGAAGATTTATTTTATTCAGAATACTTTGAAATGATTGATAAGGCTAGATTATTTAATTTCAAATTAGAGCAAGAATGTATTCATATAGATGATAGTTTTTATATTAGGAATGATCCTGATTTTTTAAAAGATATCCATATTATAGATGACTATAATATGGATGTTTTATATCCTTTTCCTCTATATGAAATATATTTTTCCACAGTTCTAGAAAGGAAATATAGGTTAAAAAAAATAATTGTTGAAAACGATAATGCTATAAAAAGTGTTAACTTAGAAAGAAACAAAGAACTATATGATGAGAATAATATATCAAGAGAAACATTTAAAAATGTAATAAAAAGTTTAAGAATTATGAGGAGATCGGGAGTTTTTTTAGGTAACAATATATATTCTTTCGTAGTAAGCTTTTATAAAGACTTTCATAGCATTTCAACTACAGAACGAAATCTGTTATTTGATGAAGTTTTTGAATTCTCTTCTGCAGATTTAAAGAAGTTTCAAAATATTTATAAAAATTTAAAAATAATTAAAGAGAATAATTTTAATATCGCAGTTCAGAGGTTTGATAGTGGTATTAACAATCAGAATTTAATTAATAAACTAATAGATTTTATTATAGGATTAGAAGCTTTATTCCTGAAAGATATAAATCAAGAGCTACAATATAAACTTGCTATTAGAACTGCATTTTTGCTCAAAGACAATAATTCAGAAAGAAAAAAAATCTTTGATTTAGTTTTAAAAAGTTATAACTTAAGAAGTGATATATTACACGGTGAAAAAATTTTAATCCCAAATTTTGAAGACTTAAATAGCCTTGAGGAAATATTAAGAAAATCGATTAATAAATATCTAAAAGATAATACTAAATTTAATCCAAACACATTAAAATATATAACCTTTATCGAATAATTTTAGGTAGTATTCTGAAAAATTATAAATATTAAAAATTAAAATATTTATGTTTATTTAAGATTGTGATAACTTAATGCAAACACTCCTATGGAGTGTTGGAGAGGTGGCAGAGTGGTCGAATGCGGCGGTCTTAAAAACTGTTGAGGGCTTTGTCCTCCGGGGGTTCGAATCCCTCCCTCTCCTAATAATAATGAAAATGAATAATTAAGGTAAAAAGTCTTTTATTTAGATGTATCATTCTCTTTATGTTTGTTTTTTAGTATTTCAAGAATCAAATCTCTAGCTAATTCATCTGCTGTTTTCATTTTTTTACTTTTATCAAAATAGCTTTCCTCGAATTCTATCTTCCATTCAAATTTATCCGAAGGTAAATTGTATACAAATCCTTCTTCAGCTTTTCCCCAATCACCAAAAGGTGCAAATTCAGCCCTTGCTACATTAAACTTTCCGAAATCTTGAAAATTTTTAGATTTTGAGGAATATATAAATATAGCTAAAGCATCAGGTTTTTTGTTATTAAAAATATAGGCAGTACAATGTTTAATATTAAAAACTACCTCATCTTTACTTAAGTTATCAGGTAAATCAATTTTTATTTTTAATCTGGAAATTACTGAAAATGACAGGTTTTCTTCTGAAATGATTTTATAAGATTTATTATAATTATCTGTTGGATAGTTAATATCTTTAAGGGGTGTTCTCTGTCTCTTATCAACAACTAATTGAAAAGATTTATCAATTGTGCCCCTTGACTCGCGTAAGTCTTTTACCATTTTTTGAAACTCTGTTTCTCTTTTAATTCCAATTTCGCGTTCAAAGGAAATTAATTTTTCAATACATAAGGAAGCTATATCTTCAAAATTATTTGAGAAGCGATAGTAAATAAAACTTGAAGGTAGACCTAAGATTTCTACATTATCAGTTTTAATTGGAAAAAATCTATTCTCCTTAATTTTTTTTCTGATTATATCCCATTCATATCTTGGCCATTCTTTTCTCTTATAGTTCTCAGATAATATAACAATCACTTGTTTTGAATATGCAAATAAATTTTCAAAAAACTTTTCTCCATCTTGTCCAATCAGCTTAGCCCTCTCGTTAGGTGCAAAAAAGATTGCATAGTCGCAATTTTTTTCTTTGATTGACTGAGAAATTCTTCTGGCTATTTCTTCTTCCTCACTTGCATACGAAATTGCAAAGTCATATGTGTACATTTTGGAAGTATCATTTTTCATAAAATACTGTCTGACCCCTAATATTTAAAGATTCTTTTGGATATTTAAAAATTTTAGCACTAAAGAGCAATTTATAAAAACTCTTTAAGTGATTTCATTAGAAGAAAGATCAATTAAAAGAATTATTGTAAGAGAAATAAAATCTATCGGAAATCTTGATGTTGAAGTTAATAATTATCTATTTTATTATTACAACCTTAAACACATCTTCTAAGTATTTTTAGTCTATAACTCGGCTTATAGACTAAATCTATGAGTTGTTGATTCCGCAGTATCTTCTTCTGTTTGAAGATTAAAAAATAATCAATAGGGCAGATATAAATGCAATAAAAACTTCCCGGAAATAGCCTGATCTTTTAGAATCTACCAAAAACATCAAAAAACCTCATTTATACAAATATTCTTATATCTATTCACATAAAAATTTTTTTCATTATAATTAGATAACTATTAAGAATTGTGAATTAAACAATGAGGAGGAGCTAAATTGAAAAAAACAGCAATTATCATACTAGCTATCATGCTAGTGATGTCCTTTACCCTGGTAATATCAGGTTGTAAGGACAAGGCAGCAAAAAATCCTACGATAGGTATTATCCAGTATGTTGAACATATCGCCCTGGATGCTGCCAGAGATGGATTTATCGATGCTCTTGCCGACAACGGTTATGTTGATGGCGAGAATATCACAATTGATCTTCAGAATGCACAGGCAGACCAGAGCAACCTTTCTACCATCAGTGACCGTTTTGTTGCAAACAAGGTGGATCTGGTACTTGCTATCGCAACACCTGCGGCTCAGTCCATTGCAGGCAAGACAAAAGATATCCCCATACTTGGAACAGCTATTACGGATTATGAAGCTGCTAAGCTTGTGGATTCCAATGAAGCCCCCGGCGGTAATGTCAGTGGCACCACGGACATGAACCCAATCAGGGAACAGATTGAATTACTCGTAAAACTGGTTCCGGATGTCCAGACTATAGGCGTAATCTATACTTCCAGTGAGGATAATTCCATCGTGCAGGCAGAAATCGCAAAAGCAGTCATAGAGGAGATGGGCCTTACCTATACGGAAGTTACCATTACTAATTCCAATGATGTGCAGCAGGCTGCTCAGTCAATCGTGCAAGACTGTGATGCGCTTTATCTTCCTACCGATAATATACTGGCATCTTCCATGCCCGTGATAAACGGAGTTACAGTAGAGTCAAAAACACCGGTAATCTGCGGTGAGTCCGGCATGGTAATAGCTGGCGGTCTGGCAACACTGGGAATTAATTATTACGATCTTGGATACCAGACTGGCCTCATGGCTGTTAAGATTTTAAAAGGCGAAGCAGAACCTGCCACAATGGCAATCGAATCGGCTACCGAATTTGATTATGCAATCAATGGTGTTGTTGCCGAAGAGATTGGCCTTGTGATTCCGGCTGATCTGACCGAGTACATTCTCGAAGAAGAGTAATATAATTATCGAAGATTAACATAATATCGTCAGAGATTAATAGAAGTTTTATTTCTATTGATCTCTGACGAAAATTTAAGAATGGATCAAGTGATATGCTGCAGATATTAATGGGAGCACTTTCCCTTGGTCTGCTCTGGGCGATTATAACAATAGGTGTTTATATCACTTACCGCATCCTGACTATTGCGGACCTGACAGTCGAGGGCAGTATCGTTATGGGTGCATCTATTGCTGCATTTGCAATAACCAAAGGCATTAACGCTTATCTCGCAATTTTGCTGGCGTTCCTTGGCGGCTTGAGTGCTGGTCTCATAACCGGACTGCTGCACACCAAACTTAAAATTCCCTCGCTTCTTGCGGGAATCCTGACAATGATTGCCCTGTATTCAATCAATTTACGGATAATGGGAAGGGCAAACATTTCGCTATTACGTGTGGATACCGCATATACCGTGTTTGAAAAGATGGGAATGAACCACATGAGCTCTGTAATTGTACTGGGGCTGATTTTTGTCGGCAGCATTACCGGTATCCTGTACTGGTTTTTTGGAACGGAAATAGGCTGTGCAATACGGGCAACAGGTGATAATCCTCAGATGGCCCGTGCACAGGGTATCAATACAAACACTACGATTATACTGGGTCTCATGATCAGTAACGGCCTGGTTGCTATCGGCGGTGCGCTTATCGCGCAGAGCCAGAGTTTTGCAGATATTCAGATGGGGATAGGTTCCATCGTAATAGGCCTGGCATCTGTTATTATAGGCGAAGTTCTATTTGGTAAAAAGAACTTCTATGTCCGGCTGCTCTCCCTGGCGCTTGGTGCAATCACTTACCGTATCATCATTGCCGTGGTGCTCAGGCTGGGCATGCCCGCAAATGATTTAAAACTTTTTACAGCCATAACCGTAGCTGTAGCTCTTTCCCTGCCGGTATTCCGCTCTTATCTGGTTCCATTAAAGAAGTCTTTTAGAAGGGGAGAGTAAATGCTTGACGTCAAAAAAGTCACCAAAATATTTAATCACAGAACTGTAAATGAAAAGGTAGCCCTGAAAAGTGTCAATCTTAAACTTGAAAAAGGTGAATTTGTGACACTCATTGGCGGCAACGGGTCGGGTAAATCTACGCTGCTTAATTGTGTAGCGGGTGTATATCCTGTGGATAAAGGTTCGATAGTAATTGATGGTAAGGATGTAACGAATCTTAACGAATATAAACGTGCCGAGGTGCTGGGCCGTGTATTTCAGGATCCAATAATGGGTACGGCCGGAAATATGGGTATCGAAGAGAATTTAGCCCTTGCCCTGCGGCGTGGAAAGCGCCGTGGCCTTTCCTGGGGTATCAGCAATAAAGAGCGTGAGGAGTACAGGGAACTACTCAGGACGCTGGGTCTGGGCCTTGAAAACCGTCTCAGTATAAAAGTAGGAATGCTTTCGGGTGGACAGCGGCAGGCATTGACGCTACTGATGGCGACAATAAAGAAACCCAAGCTTTTGCTTTTGGATGAACATGCGGCAGCGCTTGATCCCAAGACCGCGCAAAAGGTTCTAAGATTAAGTGATAGGATCATTAAGGAAAATAATTTAACCACCCTGATGGTGACTCATAATATGCGCGATGCCATAAGGCACGGTGACAGGCTGATAATGATGTATGAAGGGCAGATTGTTCTGGAGATAAGCGGGAAGGAAAAACAAAAACTTACAGTAGAGGATCTTCTGGTGCGTTTCGGCAACGTCAGCGGTGAAGAATTTGCAGAAGACAGCACGCTATTATCATAAATATGGGGAAGTAGCTTAATGAAAGGAAACATTATGTCCGGCAATATAAAAAAATTAACTGCTTTTGTTTTACTGATTATATTTTTACTTGGAATATTGGCATCAGGCTGCAAAAAAGATGAAGCTGTTGGCAATTATGAAGGTATGATTCCATGCGCCGACTGTGAAGGGATTAAAGCGGAACTATCTGTAGAATCCGATAAGACATATACATTTTCATTTACCTATCTGGGTACGGATTCAGAACCTTTTATCTCGACTGGCAGCTGGGAAATCGACGAAGAAGGCAGATTAGTGCTGTTAAGATCCGATGGCTCCATCGAGCAATATCTCAAGGTTGTCTCTCAAGATGAAGTCTTGATGCTCGACGGCGACGGTAATGAAATCACGGGAACGGATCTGAACTTTTCGCTACTTAGAAAATAGCAAACTCATTTGCTTATTCATTTTAATCTAAAACCATTTTTTAGGCATTTTTAGTTTATAACGCGGCTTATCATTTTATATATAAATAACAATATTTTTATTAGAAGAAAGAGGTAATTATGCAAAAAAAATCAGGAAATGATAATAAAATAAAAAAAACTATAAATTTATTGATTGGCAAACTTGATATCAAAGTGCAATTAAATGAGACAAAAACGGCAAAAGAATTACTTGAAATACTGCCCATCGACTCTAATGTTAATAGATGGGGAGACGAAATATACTTTTCAATTCCTTTAAAGGCAGATATTGAAAATGGTATTGAAGAAGTTGATATAGGTACAGTAGCGTTCTGGCCTCCCGGAAGTGCATTATGTATTTTTTTTGGTAAAACTCCTGCAAGTCAGGGCGATAAACCTCAGGCTGCCAGTCCTGTTACAATTATTGGTAATATTATAGACATAGGAAAAATAAATGAATTAAAAGAAATCAGAAATGGAGAAAAAATCTATTGCAAATAAATTTTACCAAAGATGAAGATTCGTATGCCAGGCATACTTTTTGCTTAAGTTATAAACCTAATAAAACAATAAAATAAATTTTAAAGATAATTATAAAAACATTTATAAATAATTTATTTGACAATTCTTATAATTTCTGATATTATTTAGACCAATCTTTGGATAGAGACAGTATTCGGTAATATTTGAGGCTTGCAGACGAAAGAATGCAGGAAGAGAAAAAAATCTAAATGAGGTCATTGAAGTCCAAAGTATTAGGCCCCGAGGTGTTAAGTAACCTAAGGTCGTAAGGTTATGGTGAAAGATAACTTGGGGTTTTTTATTTAGCAACTCTCTTTTGTTTGATAGTATTTTAGTTAAGAGCCATTTGTTACCCGCTGTTACCTCTCTAAATAAAATATCGTAAAGCTTAGAGAAACGATAGCATTTGAAAGGAGGTAAATATGCAAGGTAGCAAACTATATGTAGGGAATTTAAACTATTCTGTTACTAATGAGCAATTAGAAGAGCTTTTTTCCTCACATGGTAAGGTTCAATCAGCTAATGTAATTGGAAGTAAAGGTTTTGGTTTTGTTGAACTGTCAGATAATGCGGAAGCAGAAAAAGCCAAAGAAGCTTTAGACGGCACAGACTTTGAAGGTCGTACTTTAAAAGTTGATGAAGCCCTTCCACAAAGACCAAGAACCGAAAGAAGGTATTAAATAATAAAACTATGCAAAGACTTTTTTAAAAGGATTTGTAGTAGATTTAATTCTTCATAATAATGATTTGTTGTTTATATTAAATTAAGCAACAAATCATTTTTTAATTTACCCCTTGTAATATTGCATTACTAAATCTGCAAAACCTGGCCTTAAATTACTTTTGCCACATTTAGGGCATGGATCAGGGCTTGGTCTTTGGCAACTGTCGCAGAATACATTTCCACAACTGGGGCAGATGGTGCACTTATACATCGGTATATCAAGGGAATTCCCTCCGGTCACCATTCCTCCACCGCGCCTGATATCTTCGGCAATTGTAGTGGGTAACTGACCTATGATCTTCCCACATTTAGAACATTTTATCTCTCCACTTTTCATTTTACACACCTCCCTTCGGACATCGCTATCTTTATCCTTTAAAGCCTTAGCGAGTGGTTCTATCACCCTTTTATCTTCTCGAGAGCCTCTGCTGCCGCACTTCGGACAAAGATATCTCCATACTTTAAAGCCTCAGTTAGAGATTCTACAGCTCTTTTATCTCCTATCTTTCCAAGAGCCTTAGCAGCACCACTTCGGATAAGGGTATCTTTATCCTTTAAAGCTTTAATTAGAGACTCCACAGCAGGCTCTCCTATCTTCCTAAGAGACTCTATTGCAATTTCTCGGACAATATCCTTTAAAGCCTCAATAAGAGGTTCTACCGCCCGGCTGTCTCCTATCTTCCCAAGAACCTCTGTTGCATCCCCTCGGATCATTGGATCTTTATCCTTTAAAGCGTTGATCAATCCTTCGACATCTTTATTTACTTTCAATTCCTCGATATTTGGTCCGCCAGATATTCCCATATTCACACCTCCTTTCGGACATCTCTATCTTCATCCTTTAAACCTTAGCGAGTGATTCTATCCTCCTTTTATCTTCTCAAGAGCCTCTTCTGCAAGACTTCGGACAATGCTATTTTCATCCTTTAAAGCCTGAGTGAGAGATTCTATCGCCCTTTTATCTCTTGTCTCCCCAAGAGCTCCTACTATCCAAATTCGGACACGCCAATCTTTATCCTTTAAAGCCTTAATTAATCCTTTAACATCTTTATGTATTTGCATTTTTAGCACATCAGATACTTCCATTTTAATATCTCCTATTGTGTTAATTATTTTCTTTTTAATTTTAAGATTGGTTTCTTTCTTTATGTTTTTTTTATTTACCCTATGCGGAAAATTTTAACACTAAAAAGCAATTTGTAAAAATAAAGGAGGAAAACAAAAATAGAAATTGCAGGTATTTATCATTTGTTATAAAGTAAAATAAACTTTATAGAATAAGAAAGGAGACTGCAAATGTCAATTGCAAAAGTAACTGAAGTTAAAGTATCTTCTCCCACAAGCTTCGATGATGCAATAAAGGAAGGCATAGTCCGCGCGAACAAAACCCTTAAAAATGTCAAGTCCGCGTGGCTAAAAGATTTTGAAGTTATAGTAGACAATGAGGGTAAAATTGCTGAATACAGAATTTTAATGAGAGTCACTTTCATTCTTGAAGACTAAGTCATTAAAGCATCCTTGTAAATTTAGCAGACTACGTTAGGAATATCAAAGAAAAAACTCTTGCTAATGCTACATAGTGTTTTTGAGGTAACAGAAATTTCACAAAAAAATAAGGAGTTTTTAAATGTTAACTACAATAATTTATGTATTATTTCAGAAAATGAACAAACAACTAATAAAAAAACAATAAATATCTTTGAGTCTGATGGATTGGAAGTCGAAGTTGCAACAATTCATTCAATTAAAGGGTAAACACATTTAGCGACCCTTTATCTGGAAACGTATTACCATAATGATAGTATAAAAAAAGAGAAAGTATTTCTTATGAATCTCAAAGGTTGAAAGAGTTTTTTAAAGGAAATATAGCCACGGGTAAAGCAAAGTCAAGAACCAAAGAATCTTTAAAAATGGCGTATGTTGGAATGAGTCACGCACAGTATTTATTATGTGTTGCAGTTCATATAGAAAGAATATAAAATTATCTTAGCGAAGTCACAGATAATTTATTATACGATATCACAAGAAAGTGTTATTAATTTTAAGAGGAAAGTAGAATTGTAATGAAAAAAACTATAATAATTCTACTGTTAATCATTATTGCAATTAGTATTTCTTCCTGTAATTTATTTGTAAAAAAAGATGAACCCTCATACCAAGGTGCAATGTTTCCAGTCATTACCGATGACATATCAGATTTTCCACTTTCTACTGATGAGTCAATGCAAGCAGAAGAAACACAAAATAAAACAGAAATTGCAGACCTTCTTCCATTTCCGGATTCAAAAACAGGCCTTTGGGGTTATATAAATCAGCAAGGGGATTTTGTAATTGAACCAAAATTTAAATTAGCACTTGAATTTAATGAAAACAACCAGGCTCAAGTATTAACTGATGACAATTTAATAAGTATTGATACCCAGGGCAATGAGGTAAAATATAAAAATGTACTGGAGTTTGCAGAAACCGGGCTTGCAGCCTGTTTGGATGATTCGGGATTGTGGGGCTATGTAAATGAGAGTAAAGAATTTGTTATTGAAGCTCAATTTGTGTCTGCTGGTATTTTTGCAAAAAATGGACTTGCATGCGTTATTGATGGTTTGGGTTATGGATGGATTGACGAAAGTGGTAAGTATGCAATAGAGCCCGAATATTCATGGGGTTCAGATTTTTCAGACAATGGACTTGCTGCTGCGCAAAAGGGCGATGACTTATGCGGTTATATAAATGAAAAAGAAGAATATATAATCCAGCCGCAATTTAAAAGTGCATCTGCTTTTGATAAAAATGGACTTGCAGCAGTTCAGGATCCAAAAGAGTTCTGGGGCTTTATAAATGAGACAGGAGAATATGTAATTGAGCCGCAGTTTATATCTACACAAGGGTTTACGCCATCTTTTGAGGAAAACGGGCTTGCCTGTGTTCAGGATCAAAGGGGTCTTTATGGCTGGATTGATAAAAGCGGTGAATATGTAATTGAGCCAAAGTATTACTGGTACAGTAAGTTTGCAAAAAACGGTCTTGCTCCGGTAATGGAAGATGAAAAAGGTCTGACTGGCTATATAAATCAAACAGGTGATTATGTTCTTGAACCGCAATTTAAACAAGCATGGAATTTTTTTGAAAGTGGGATAGCTCTGGTTCAGAAACAGGATGGTCTATGGGGATATATCAATGAAAAAGGTGAATACATAATAGGTCCAAAATAAAATTATCTATAATTGGAGCTTTACAGGAAGGAGAGGTTTTAAAATATGAGACATAAAATTATTTTAATTATAGTTTGTTTATTTATACCCATATTATTTCTATCTTTTCTTGCAGGTTGCAATATTTTAGGTAATCAGATTGAAAATTCTTCATATGAAGAAAAATTAGGTGGTCTAAACGGTTTATTTATATCTCAAAAGGATAATTCTGCTTACTGCCTGCAGGAAAATGGCATGTATCAATCAGGTATATTTGATAAAGACACAGGTGTCCTTACTGTTGCCTGGGAATGTATTTATACTGTAAAGGGAAGTGATGTAAAATTATATAATGTACCTGAAGACAGCCAAAGTACTGCAGACTGGATAGCAATTGGTGGAGCAAAAATAATTAATGGTAAAGTAGAAACTGTTTCAGGTTATACTTCATATAACAAAAGTTTTAAAACTGATAGATCTAAACTGAAAACCAAGTTTGACCTTCGCAAATTAGGAATAATGTTTGGTGGTGGGCCACCGGATATTGAAAACAGAGCAGATGGCTCAGGTGTTTTTCAAGGCACATGGACAAGAGCTACAAAAGATGTTTCATTTGAAATGAAACCTGAATTTGATATGGAAGGTAACCCATATGGTTATTATAAAGTCTGGATGCCATATAATATCTTTGATGAAAATGATCCAAAATACTTTGAATTTAGAGGGTCATGTGAGGCAACAGCTACTGAGTTAATTATATATGACGGCAATAATAAAAGTAGAAAGACTGTTTGTCCAAGAAATGGTTACACATTTTATATACCGGCAGATAATGTATTTGGCGATCCCATGTTTGAGGGTATGTATTTTCCTGCTGCAGGTAGATGTAAGTTTTATCCGATAGTAAAAGAAGAATTAACTGCAGATACTACACAAGCTGAAACTACAGAAACGCCTGTTCAAATACCCGCTGATACTTCTACAGAAAGTCTTTTAGTTGGTAAATGGTTTATTTTAAAAGATGACACCGGTGGTTCTGTATATTGGGAATTTCAAGAAGGCGGTGTTATTTTAATGTATGGTGAAGGTGGTTCAACAAATATGAATGTAGCAGAAGGCACTTATACATTAAGTGGTAAAAAGCTTTATATAAATGTTTCTGCACCATCTGGTGAAAGTGGAGGATATAGTAAGGAATTTACTATTGTTAGTATTACTAATGATTCTATGACTATAGCATCTGAAGGTGAAACCCATACTATTACAAAAGTAAAATAATTAAAGAATATGTATTCAGTTATATAGGTTTTTTAATAAGTAAATATAGTAATTAATAATTATTATTCTATTACAATCTTAAACACATCTTTTAAGTATTTTTAGTCTATAACTCGGCAACCGACACAATTTCTAAAGCACTTCACGATTAATGACGCACTCTTCCTGTTAGCCTGTTTTTAGGTACTTTATGTTCAGTAATAACCTAATTTTTATGTTAGGCGACAGGATAAATATTTGCTTTTTATATTACATTTGAGGACTTAAAGATATTTAAAAACAAGAGAAACTAGCCAAAGTTTTTAAGGCAGTTATTTCTGCAAGTCCGGTTGCATCTGTCTTATTAATTTTTTATTCTTTACCGTCCCAACAATAAAGACAAAGTTTTTCTTTGGGTAAGCCAATGGCTTTTACCATGTCACCGATCGTTTGATATTTAAGTGAGGTCACACCCAATTCTTTCTGAATAGTCTTAATCATTTTTTGATGTAGAGGCGATTTATCATCAAGAAAAGCTTTGATATCAAAATGTTTTTTGCCCATAATTTTTTTAATAACTCTTCTGGCGGCTAATTCTTTTTTTGTCCGTG
>CAZODG010000001.1:38224-71076 GCA_964578525.1 uncultured Actinomycetota bacterium | reverse complement strand
TGATAAGTTCATCTTTTTCTTCGCTCCCAGAATAATAGGGGGGGACAGCGATTATGGTATGTTTCCGGGTCTGGAAATAAACAGGATAAAAGACTCTATAAATTTAAAATTCGAAAAAGTAAAAAGAATTGGAAATGATATAATCGTTACCGCATATCCTTTAAAAAACAAAAAGCATAGATAATGGAGCCATCATGTTCACCGGTATTATAAAAGAAACAGGCAGGATAAAAAAAATAAGAAACAGAAACGGAAATACAGAAATCGAGATCCAATGCCAAAAAATTTTAAATGACCTGGATATCGGTGATTCAATATCAGTAAACGGAGTATGCCTTACGGTAACCAATTTTGACAAAGAAGCCTTCAGGTGTGATATATCATTCAATACTTTGAATTCCACTTCCTTTAAAAATCTTAGAACCGGAGACACGGTCAATCTGGAAAGTTCACTGACTCCATCAGATAAATTAGGGGGGCACTTTGTTCATGGACATGTTGATTGTGCGGTTAAAATTTTAAAAATATCTGAGATAGGGGGGTCCTATCTCATCAATCTGGAACTTCCCGCAGGTATTCGAGATTTTGTAACCCTGAAAGGTTCCATAGCTATCGACGGGATAAGCCTTACCGCATCCGGAGTCGAAACCGATAACTTCAGTGCAGTCATTATCCCCTATACTTATAAAAATACGAACTTAATACAAAAAAATCCGGGGGATATAGTAAATATAGAAGTAGATATGCTTGCACGCTACATTGTAAACTTCCTGCGGTCAAAAAATCCAGAAGATGCCGGTTCCATTAAATTAAAGAATAAAGAACTTAAGGAGAAACTAAAAAAATATGGATTCACAAATCAGGATCAATAAAAATCGTAAAATGAAAAAAAAATTGATTGAAAAAATTGCAGAGGTTAATTTGCCTACAAGATGGGGTGAATTCAAGGCTGTCACATACCAGTCCGTCGTCAAACCTGAATTTCACATCGCATTCGTAAAAGGAGAGGTAAGAAACAAAAAAGATGTTCTTGTGAGGGTACATTCGCAATGCCTCACCGGGGATACTTTTGGATCCCTGAGATGTGACTGCGGTGAGCAGTTGGACAGAGCATTTAAAAAAATTAACGAAAATGGTCTGGGAGTGATTCTTTATATGTCCCAGGAAGGAAGAGGAATAGGATTCTGTAATAAAATGAAGGCTTATGAACTTCAGGAAAAAGGTCTTGATACGGTTGAGGCCAATCTCCGGCTTGGATTTGATGCAGATTTAAGAGATTACAGTGTAGGTGCACAGATACTCTCAGATATTGGACTCACTACAATACACCTCATGACAAACAATCCAAAAAAAATCACTGGCCTTGAAGAGTATGGACTTAAAATAACTAAAAGGATACCGCTGTCCATACCTCCCAATGAGAATAATAAAAAATACTTATCTACCAAAAAGAATAAATTAAATCATATGTTATAACCCAAAGAAAGAAAGGATAAAAAATGCGAAAATATGAAGGTAGGCTGGATGCAAAAAAACTCAAGTTCGGGATAGTAGTAAGCAGATACAATGATTTTATAACTTCGAAACTGCTGGATGGGGCTCTGGACTGTTTGCACAGACACTCATGCGATGACAATAACATAGATGCAGCCTGGGTTCCCGGAGCTTTTGAAATCCCGTCTGCTGTAAAGTTAATGGCTGAGTCAAAAAAATATAATGCCATTATCTGCCTGGGTGCGGTAATAAAAGGGGACTCGTCACATAATCAATATATCGCCAGTGAGACCATCAAAGGTGTGGCAAAAATAAGTCTCGACTCAAATATTCCGGTCGCCTTTGGGGTTATAACCCCCGACAGCCTGGAACAGGCAATTGAGAGAGCCGGTACCAAAAGAGGGAACAAGGGCTGGGAAGCAGCACTAAGTGCAATCGAGATGGCTAACCTTTTTATGGAATTGAAATCTTAGAGCGGTCAGTTTACAGGATATATTATTTTAAGAAGTGTTTTTTTAAGATACTTTATGTTTCCGGCTAGCTTTTGAATTTTTCCGGATAGCAGGCTCTCATGGTGGCAAAAATAGATTCTTTCAGGCCTCCTCTTTTATATACGAGTTTTTCTGCGGTGCCGGAGGGATCAAAGAATAAATCATGGGTTAAAATATCCCGCATAAGATATCTGGCATCAAGACCGCCTTCCAAACCTTTCCTCTTACGGCCCATGTTTATCATAATGCCTGCCAGCACTGCCGCAAATCGCGGGATATTTATTATTTTTTTATGTATTCCTAAGGAGGACATCATCATTTCAAGCATTTCATTATAGGAGTGATTTTCATCACCCACAAGATACCGCTCGCCATTTGCGCCGTGCTCCAGACATCCTATAATTGCCTCGCCGACATGCTCTACAGCAATCATATTTGTCCCGCCTCCAGGGAAAAAGATGACCCTGCTGTTCAAGAAACGATCCAGTAAAACATCCTTCCATAAAGGAATGCGGTTCGGCATACAGCCGAATATGTAAGGGAGTTCAAGGATCATAACTGCCATTTCATCTCCGCCTGCGGCGATGGCCCGCTCCGCCTGTTCCACCCGGCATCTTATATAAGGATTGTGTCTGCTTAACTGTTTCTCCGGCCAAATCCTATCAAAATATGCAAAATACGAATTCAGAACAGCACATTTTTTGATTCCTGCCCTGCGTGCAGCAGTTATTGTTTTTTCGCAGGATACCACAAGCCTCGCATGAAAAAAATCATATGCGGGAGCCTGAGGCGTAATCCTATCATCAGGACCCAGGGCATATACCATGGCGTCATAACCGGAAAAGTGTTCCCGTAAGTTTTCCTCCGAAAGTTCAAATACATTACCGTATCTGACATCTACTTCTCCGGGATACCAGTCATCGAGATCGATATCATCAATTGCCAGAGTCCTTACCGAATATCCTCTTTTTAGTGCTTCAAGTAGTGCATAATAGCCCAGAAATCCGGTTCCTCCGACAATCACTATTTTCATGCATGCCTCATTTATGTTATTACTTTAATACGGAATATGTATTTACTTATTTGAACTTACTTAAGGAATTAATTTGCCAGCAAGTTCAACTGCACCCGGTGCATCAGGAGAATAACCATCTGCACCTATTGAATCCGCAAATTCCTTATTCAATGGCGCTCCGCCAACTATTACTTTCACGCCTGTGTTTTGACGATCGGCTTTAAGCATATCAATCACTGTTTTCATAGCCGGCATTGTAGTTGTAAGAAGTGCTGACAAACCAATTAGTTTTGCTCCATGTTTCTTCATTTCTTCTATGAACTTCTCGGGCTGGACATCGACTCCCAGGTCGATCACGGTATATCCTCCGCCTTCAAGCATCATGCCGACAAGATTCTTACCGATTTCATGAATATCCCCTTTTACCGTGCCAAGTATTACTGATCCTTTTCTTTTCGCAGAAGATTCGGAAAGGAGAGGTTTTATTATTTCCATTGCAGCTTTCATTGCCCTTGCTGATAATAAAACCTCCGGTAGATAGATCTCTTTGTCCCTGAATTTTTTTCCCACAACATCCATGCCCGGCACCAATCCATCATTTAAAAGATCAAGTGCAGGTACTCCATCAGCAATCAGTCTTTCTGCAATATCTCTGCTGCTTATATTGTCTCCCTTTATTATAGACTCTGCCAGGTTTTGATATTTAGCCATAATACTTTCTTAATATAATCTTTGACTTTCTTAAAAAAATACTCTGTGATATTTTAACAAATAGTATAAAAAATAAAAAATGATTGATTTGTTATTTACTCAGCATTTTTTATGCTGTATACTTTTAAAACAATGTAAAATTCACTTATAAATCGTTTTTGTACAATTTTTTAACTTTTATGCCAATTAGTGCCAGGGAAAGCTTAAATAAATTAAACAAAGATATCAGTAACTGCAAAAAGTGCATTGTTCCTATTAAAACCCAAAAACAATCTTCACCTGGCAGTGGCGCTCCCAAAGCAAGAATAATGGTAATAGCGGATTATCCGGAATCCCCCGATACAGCCAAAAAAGGCAGCACGATCAGCAGTGGTGACCGGGATAAATTCATAAAAAAATTGTTCAATGAAGCAGGATTATCATTTAGCAGAGATATATATGTTACATATCTCATCAAATGTCCATCCGCAGCAGGTACCGCCAAATCATTAAAAAAACATATAGATAACTGTATTCCGTTTTTATCAAAAGAAATCTCCATAATCACTCCTCATATAATCATCTCTCTTGGGCTTGATGTATCCAATGTGATCCTTCAGAAGTTTTTTTCCGTAAGCAAAAAATATAGAAACATGGAAAAAATACATATGAGGATCTTCGAAAATCCGTCTTTTAAGCTTGTTCCTTTTTCCAATCCTATGGATATTAGTAAAAGCGGCGCCATTACTGAAGAAAAGTACAGAAAAGACTTCCAGGCCCTTTCCAAACTTCTAAAAATAATTTAAAGATACTTTAATTCTCGACAAGATATATTTTTATCTTTCTTCTGCCGTACCAGAAGCATTCCTGCAGAGTCTCGAAACACAGATCTATTCTGCTTCCTTTTATCCAGCCACCTGTGTCGGCAGCCAGAGCTTCGCCATAACCCGGTATATAAAGTCTGGTACCCAGAGGTATTATTTTTGGATCAACTGCAACTATTCCCTTTCTGGCTCTCAGCCCTATTGCCGTTATTCCATTTCCATTAATATCGTTGCCTCCTTTTCCGAAAGCATAATATGCGGTTGCTACCATGTCCCATTCCCCGGTCAGAGTAAGTCCGGGAGGCTGGATCATAGCTATTCTTTTTTTTATTTCAGCTAAAAGATTCTGGATTTCCCCTTTTTCGCTTTTTACCTGACTCAGGAGGACCTTGTTTTCCTCTATACTTTTTGCAAGCCCCTTTTCCTCTTCCTGAATTTTAGCTCTTGTGGTTTCTACTTCTTTCATTTTTTCTTCAGATTTTCTGGAAACCCTATCGTATTCTTCCTTTTCGTAACGGAGTTCCTCTATTATTTCAGCTTCTCTTCTCATAATATTTTTAAAAAGATAAAGATTGTTTATCACTTCATTCAGATCTCCTGCGCTTATAATGATCTTCTTCACGTCATCATTACCGTACTTATAAGAGAAAATAATTTTCTCTTCAAGTATTCCCTTTTTATTTTCAATGCTTTTCACCAATTCTATTTTTTCTCTATCTAATTCTTCCAGCTGGTTCTCCAATGATTTAAGTTCCTCATCCAAAGATTCGAGTGTATTTCTCTTATTCTGTATTTCTGTCTCAGAGACGAATATTTTTTCCAGCAGATCTTCTTCATCCTGGCTGAGCGTGGCAATTGAGTTTCCAAGTTCCTGCAAAGTGACTGCATCGATTTTTTTAGGTGAAACCAGAAGTAAAGAAATAAAAATCGAAATGACAGCAGTTGCAAATACTACCCGTTTCAAAAAGGTTTTTTTAGAGAACCCGGATCTTTTTAAGACATATTCTTTCTCTGCTTTATCGACCATATTTATTTTAATGATATATATAAATTTTATAGGAGCCTTGCACTGACTTGCATATCAAAAAATAATTTTAGTATAATTATATACATTTTTATAGAAATAATTAATTTTATATATATTTAATCAATAGTATAAAATAATGGCCTTTTATTATAAAATGGTTGCCAGCCGTTTTTACGGACATAATAAAATATCTATTAACATTTTGGATCATGAAAATACTTGCGGTAAGTGACAAAATAGTAGATATCATTTACATTTCCTCTATTGCGGAAAGATTAAAAGATATAGATTTTATCGTTTCCTGCGGCGATCTTCCCAACAGCTATCTGGAATTCATAGTCTCCACACTAAACAAACCACTATTTTATGTCCATGGAAATCATCATATAGATACCATATATACAGAAAACGGAGTAAAGGAAGGAGGACCCGAAGGCTGCATCAATCTGGATAACAGAATAATAGAATATAACGGAGTGATTATCGGCGGACTCGAAGGGTCCATACGCTACAGCGGAGGTAAATATCAGTACACCGATTTTGAGATGTGTATGAAGATAAACCACATGAAACCGCGGCTCTATCTTAATAGGATTTTTAAAAAACGATATATCGACATCCTTATAACTCATTCACCGCCATATAAGATCCAGGATCAAGATGATTTACCTCATAGAGGATTTAAATGTCTCGCCAGTTTTATCAGAAAATACAGTCCAAAATTTTTAATACACGGGCACATTCACGTATATGGGATAGATAATAACTGGATAATAAAAGCAGGTAAAACAAAAGTAATAAACGCTTATGGATTTAGAATCATAGAATATGAATAACATTATAGCTGAAGCGCAAAGTGAATTCGAAAACGCAAGATTTCATGTGCTATTTAATAATCTGAAATCATATATTTCCGGCAAAGAAAACAAACTATTATCCTTTGAAGAAATAAGCAAGAGTTTAAATTTGCATAATCAAAAATATCTTGGAATAAGGACCGTTGATGTCGATGATATAGTTGGCAGTATAGACAGATACAAAGATTTTGACAGACATTTTCTGCCCATAAAACCTAATCTTGAGCACAGGTGGTCAAATATTTACAGCGCCTACAAAAAGAACATCGATCTTCCGCTGATAAAATTATATAAAATCGGCAGTATTTATTTTGTGCTGGATGGAAATCATAGAGTAAGCGTTGCAAAAAGAATGGGGATCAAATATATAGATGCCGATGTAACTGAATTTGCTACAAAAATCCCCGTATCAAGAGAAATGGACCCAATAGATATATTTATACTGGCAGAAAGGGAAAAATTTCTTAACCTGACAAAACTTAAAAAAAACCGGCCCGATATCAAAATAAGACTCACCGTACCGGGTAAGTACGATTTTCTTTTAGAGCAGATCAATAACCATATGTATAATTTAAATCAAGATGAAATAAAGAAGAAAAAAAGTACTTTTGAAGAAGCCTCTGCAGACTGGTATGATAATATATATCTTCCGGCTATAAATATTATAGATAATTATAAAATAATCGAAAATTTTCCCAACAGGACCAAATCCGATTTATTCGTATGGGTAATCGGTCATAAATATCACTTAAAAAATAAATATGGAAAAGATATAGGACTTAAAGAAACGGCATATGATTTCTCGACAAGATATAGTGAAGGATTACTGCCTAAAATAAAGCTTATGACTGGTAATTTTTTTAAAAAACTTCACCTTAAAAAACAAAAGATCCGGAGACTATAACTCCCCTATTATCCCATTACGGCTGAAACCTGTAATGGCCGGTTATGATTTTCTCTTTTAAAATATTTCTTTCTACTGTATATCCCGGATCTTTATAGTTATAAATGATTTTAGGAATTCCTTCCCTGGTAGTATTATCCGATATAATCCCAACATTATCGGTATAGCCATCTCTATCCATATCAAAAAAAACCACATCTCCGGGAAGCCATGAATTCAAATTGCCGCTATCTGCAGCAATGAATAAAATATCAAGAACTTTTGCATTTCTTTTAAAAAAAATCTCAAGATTCTGAATTCTGCGATAATCGATATTTGGATCACTTGTTCTCTGTCCCCATATTTCTCTTAACGGATACTCGTCAAAATTATTCCTTATATCCTCGTCTACTATTTCTCTTAAATTAAAACCTGCTCCTATTAAAGCTCTGGCTATGATATCGGTACAGTCTGCCAGGTCTTCAGGAGGGTCTCCACTCTGGTAATAATTAGTTTCACCCTCTTTGCTAAAAATATTTTTAGCAGGATCTTCAAGCTGTTTTTTTGCACCAAGCATAATATCTTTTTGATCATTTATCCCGTCTTTATCTGCATCCCCCGCAATACCAATATCATCCATGTCTATCAGTCTGAATCTGGGCAGCTGCTCTGCAAGTGCCGCACCCGGTTCATACTCTTTTTTGAAGGAAAATTCGTTGACACTTATGATCACCGCTATGATTATAACCAGAATCAGTATGATGATTAAGAAATGCTTAATGTTAAATCTTTTTTTATGCTCTTCCAAGGTCTTGAGAGAAGTAAGATATTAAATAGAGATAACGAAAAACTAAAATCCTGTTATTTTAACATCCATGATCCCTGTATCGATATTCAATATTTTTAGCAAACCCCATACGGCAGCAGCCAGTACGACCAGAGAAAAAAAAGTGACATAAACATATAAAAACCTGGGAAATACGATTTTTTCTATTGCGCCCCTTAGAGGCTTTTTAAATAACCGGATGAGAATTCTAAATGCGTTGATCAAAAGAAATATTAAAGCAATTACTGCTACAACCAGCAACATCAAATTTAGGATACCCATCTCCGCCGGATTTGCACCGCTAAAATATTTCATAAAAGGTCCGATATGATGAGCAAATCCGATCCATGATAAAAATATTATCGTCAGGTTAATACCCATATAGACATTGCTTCTTCCAAATCCCCTTATATTATCAATAGAATCGCCGTTAGTATTTTTTTCTAAACTGCTGAAAATACTATAAATAGGTATGAAACTGATTATTATCAGAAACATATTCACTATATTGAACCAGGCCAGCGAAGCACTGGTAATAATTCCGGCTGAAAACATAGAAAGATTCAATATAAAAATACCGATAAAAAATAAAAATAAAAATGATATCATTCTTCTTATGCTATTGGTTTTAAAAGCTCCTATGCTGCTGGCAAGTATAAAAATAAAAGCTGCCGCAAGGAGTATAAAAGCATAGATGTTATTTTTCTCTATAAAAAAGCCGTATAATCCATTCAATTTCATCATCATAAAAATCCCTGCCGGAAAATACGAAAACCAGATGACGGCATTCGACGAAAATTCATTTTTTTTGGCAAGCCTGATATATGGACCCTGAAAAGGAAATAAAAATAAATACAGATAGACAGCAATTCCGAAAATAATCAATCCCGAAGCAATCAGCGGACTTGAAATATATTCGGATTGTAAAATCTGATTGAAATCTTTAAAATCCGTTGCACCATAAAATAATGAAAATCCGAAAAAGAATAAAATAATCGCCAGCAGGGGCCTTAAAAAGTATCCTATTACAAAAGGCTTGATCCTGTCTGTTTTAGAGTTCAGGGCAGTTATCAATTGAAATGTGGTCAATATGAATATAGCGAGGGCCACAAATATCAAAAGAAAATTTCTGGCAACCACAAGAAAAATAGCACTTACGGTAGAAAATAAAAAGAGACTGAGTATTTTAACAAAATGCCTGTTTTCTCTTCTGTAAATTGAAATAAAAAATAATAGATTAAGGGCACAGAATATTATTATGCTTACTTCCAGCATTTGCAGGTTTTCAAAAGAAAAAAGAATGTTGGAAGAATTACCGGCAGAAATAAAACTATAAATATTAAGATAAAAAGCAGTAAGGAGAGAAACCGAAAAAAGGATCATAATAAACCTTTTAACGGTCCGGTTTTCAGACATAACAAAAAAGGATGAAATAAAAATTGCGCCGGATAGGACCATTACGCTTTGAAGAGGATTGATTTTTTCACTTATGCCAAGTATAAAATTCATAATTTATATATCATCCTCTCCGTACCAATCGCGTCGCGTTATTTTAAATAATTTAAATTCTCTATGAAGAGCTTCTTTATCCAGTACATCCAGTTTTATATAAAAATAATAAATGACGCAAAACATCAGGAAATATATTGAAATGATCCCAAAAATAATAAATATTTTATCCCATAATGAACTTTGATATAAAAATTGTGAAAAACTCAGGAAATTTAAAACAGCGGATATTATAATAAACTGAAAAGAAATAAAAACCGAAATGAAGTCCCTGCTGTAAAATACACCGAATATCCCCATCAGAAAAACCAGTAAGCTAAAATATATAATAAATTGAAAATTCATCTCTCAATCCTTGCTAATAATAATGAACCATAAAAAGGATATAAATAACGATGCGATCACGATTATCAAAACAGGACCATATTCGGTAAAAAATTGTTTGCTGATATCAGCCGGGCCAACAATATAAATATTCCCGCTTATAATCACTTTCTTTAGAAAATCCGAAGTATATACATAGAATAAATAACCGATACCTACGCAGAGCAAAGAAGGCAGGGCAATATCGAAGATTGCCTTTTTGATTCTACTGTCCTTTTTTCTATCTCCATCCTGTTCGGCCCTGCTCCCAAAAAATTCTACCTGAAAAACCAATAAATATAGTGAAATTAAAAAGTAAATAACAAAAATGCCGATTATGAAGACCAGAATACCGGAATAATAAACAAAACTTAAGATGCCCATAAAAAGAAAGGTTAGAAATAAAAACAGCAATTTCTTTCTTCTGTCAGTATGGATAAGTGAAAGTAATCCGCAGATCAGCAGTCCAAGAAGACTGGCATAATGTATTATTATTATTATTAATTGACTCGTAAATGACATAATCTCTTACCAGAAATCCCTGATCGTACCTGATGGTTTTATCAGTTCAGTCTTTTCCAATTTTAAATTCTTTTTATCAAATTCCGCAAGTTGATATTTATAGGACATATCTATTGCATTCATTTTACATAATTCAACACAGTTTCCGCAAAAAATACATTTACTTAGGTCCAGACAAAATTCATCAAGGACCTCCCTGCCTTTATCTTCGGCCCTTTTTTTTGCCGTAATGCACCCCTGAGGACAGATCGTTTTACATAGCCCGCAGCCTTTACAGATGATTTCAAGAGAATCAGGATCTACTTTTAAATGAAGGACGCCCCTGCTTCCATCGGGAATTATTATTCTTTCCCTCGGATAAATGACGGTAAGGGGTTTTCTGAATATGTTCCCGAAGACAATAAAAAAATTTTTTATAAGCCTGAGCATCTAAAAAAATACCTCCGGTCAGATTAAATTATATACATCCCTTGCAATGAAAAATCCAAAAGTCACTATAAAATTAACAAGTGATACCGGGACCAAAAATTTCCAATTGATCCTGACGAGCATGCTGTAACTGTCTATTCTGCCGAGTGCCTTATCCATCAACAATAATATTACAAAAATAATATAAAACTTAATAGCAAGTATTATCTCTCCCCTTATAATATATATGCCCTGCCAGCCTCCAAGATACAGGATATTTAAAATTATAATCAAGAAAAAAACAATCATATATATTGAAAATTTTTCAATTATTTTCCCCAGGCCGGTTCCTTCCTTGCCAATATTAGCTCCGGTCGAAAGATAGCTTTTCCCTCTTATGCCCAATAGTTTTAATTGTAAAAATATCGAAATAAAGAATGTCATAAAACCAAGGGGCTGTAAAATCACATTCCAGTACCGGTGCTGAGAATTTACGATTTCTTTTAAACTTAATGTTCTATTTATTAAAACGATGCTGGCAATGCTAAATAAAGCAGGAATCAGAAAAGAGAGTAAAATCAATATTTTTTTACCGGATTCGCTGTATGCATCGCTATACGAGGTCCTGCCTGAATTAAAAAATAATAAAATTATAAGTATTATATAAAAAGTCAGAGCAACCAAAAGACTGTAGTCCATTTCTATTAAAATCAGATTTGCAGTAATAGGAACCACGCTCCACATCAAAAGAGAGAATAAAAAGATAAAAAAGGTCCAGATATTTGTTCTCTCGCTCCTGGATATATATTTAAAAAACCTGACCAGAGGGAAACCAATACCCTTTGTTCCGGATATTCTATAGCCTCTTCTGAGATCCATGCGCGCAGTTAGTTTATTGCTTAAATACTCGCATATATATAAATTAACAAGCAGTATTGCAAGAATATAAAAAACTTTTTTAAGAATAATTAACATAATATCTTTCTATCATGAACTTATAATCTCACCCGGACTTATATCCAGACTTGCAAGTATTAAATCAACATCTTCTATTTTGTTACCCACCAGTATTTCTTCGCTTAAAATAAGACTGTTAAAAGATGGTCCTTTTACCAGAAGAGAATTAATATTATTTTTCCCGACCTCTAAATACATTTTAAAGAGACCATGGGGACATTCGATACCATAAGAGATTTCACTGAATTGAAACTCCAGATGGGACACATTTATTTTCTTTATAAAATCGCCTTTAGGGAATTTATTTATGATCTGGTTTATTATTCTTAAAGACTGCAGCATCTCGTTGAATCTAACTGAAATCCTATCAAGACTATCGCCCGACTTTCCTACCGGTATTGTAAATGATAAATCTTTATAGAGAAAAGAATCTTTGACTTTCCGCAGATCATATCTGATACCAGAAGCTCTCAAATTAGGTCCCGATACACCATATTCCAGGGCAATTTCTTTACTTACGGTTCCGGTGTCTTTTAATCTCTCTATAAACAAAAAGTCGTTTATCAATATTCTTTCGATTCCCCTGATATTTCTGAATAAGACCGGCAGGCTTTTCCGGATGTTTATCATGATCTCTTCACTTATATCTTTCTTTACGCCGCCAATTCTTATAAAATTCGGCACGATTCTGGAACCGGTAATTGACTCTATTATCCTCAGGACCCTCTCTCTTTCCATAAGAGAGAGATTGTATGCAATATCATGCTGTAAAATATTACAGATGTTTGAAATGAAATAAATATGATTTGATATTCTATATAATTCACAGAGAAGCATTCTTATATGCTGCGCCCTTTCGGTCACTTTTAGCTGCAGCAATTCTTCGAAAGCTTCGCACAGGCAAACTTCGGGAAATATACCTGCTTTCCAGTCAAATCTGCTGATATAGGCAATTAGATTATAAAGTTTCAGGTCTTTATAATAATCGTCTCCTATGATCCTGGCGATCTCTGTATTTACATAAGCTTCCCTGATTAGATCGTTATCCATCAAAATATCAAGGTCAAAACAATCCAGACCTTCTATGTTCCGCGGTAAAATCTTGATATCACATCTATCTGAGATCGTCTTGCCTCTATGTTTATAAAATTTAACCGCTCTGTAAAATTTCGCCAGTATCTCTATGATCTCCCTGTAATCTCCTTCAATTTCTCTTTGTGACATCTCTATTTTCAATAGAACGGAAAAATCACTATCAAACGATTTAAGATTTATAATAAGATAGATTTTTTTACCATTCGTCAATGCCGCTATGCTCTGGAAACTATTCACTTTAAGATCGGGATTGTCTTTTAACTCTTTTATTACCTGGTATAAATTATTTTTTGATACCACTATCAGTAGATCAAGACCTATCTTGCGGATATGCTCTATTTTATCCTTTAAAATAGATTCAAGTTTTCCCCCCATCTCTTCTAAAAACACAGTTCTGGAGGATGAATAAATATTATTATAAATATTGTCGGCCATTTTTCTAAATTAAATAAAAACTTATTATTGATTTTTTATTACATGCTTCTGCCCAGGAATCTTAAAACCGCATATATAAATGCTTCCGGTCTGGGAGGGCAGCCCGGAATATGCATATTTATGACTACTCTTTCCCTGAACTGGCTCACAAGCCCGCTCTCGGGATTGAACAGGTTTTCATTCAGAACACAGCTTCCAACTGCAATTATACCTTTTGGATCTTTCATCCTGTCATAGATATTTAAAATCCTGATTATGCCTTCTTTATTGTAAAAGCCCTGAACAACCAGTATATCGGCATCCTCGGGGACACTGACGAAATTTACACCAAATCTCTGAATATCGTATAAAGAACACTGGGTCGCAAATATTTCCTGTTTGCAGCAACCGAATCCCGTTACCAGTATATTAAAGTTGCTTTTGATAAGAGAAGACATCGCGGATAACCTCTAATTAATTATTTTTGATTTGACCAGCCATACAATCATGAAAATAAGATAGGCCAGTATTCCGATTATTAAATATAGATTTAAACCTACTACAGGATCTCTGCTGTAATTAAAGACAGCAAAAATAAAAAAGATAAAAATAGCTATAGATATAAATATTGTTGCCAGAATAAAAACATTATTCCGTTTATATGGATCCCTTTTATAATTAGAAAGTCCCGAAGATTCAGATATAAAAGCTTCCTTTCCTGGTTTCTCATCATTTCTGCTGCCTGTCCTGCGAATAAGTACACGTGACAACAAAAAAAGAAAGGCAAATATAAATGTTATTATGACTATAAAAAGAGTAGAAGCTATAATGTTGTTGACATAAGCTGCAATGGATTCTTCCGGCATTATGATTCCCTGTTCTAAAGTCTTCTTTTTAACTATTTTCGAATTTAAACTTTATCACAATTAATTTGCTACTTCAATTAATTATGCCTGCTACTTGACAGGATTTATTGTCTTTTTTTCAAATTTCAATTCTTAAGAGGGCCCGCGTAAAATTATTCTATGATCGCTGTGATTAAATGGATCTTGCCGTCCTTAAAAATCGGGGCTATATTTCCGCTTATTTCTCTGCCGTCAACCTCAAGCCGATATACTCCTTTATTCTTATTGCCGGGGTTTTTAATTTCGATATTATAAATAGCGTTCTTATACTTGCGTGTCACTTTAAAACTATTCCATTTTTCAGGAATACAGGGGTCGATTATAAGACCGCTGTAATCGGGCCGTATACCAAGTATAAATCCGATTCCTGCCTGATACATCCAGGAAGCTGTTCCGGTAAGCCAGCTGTTTCGTCCCAGACCAAACTGTGGGTGTTCATCACTCAAGACATTCTGGGCGTAAACGTATGGCTCACATTCATACTCCTCTATGATATCATTTTTGTATACCGGATTTATCTGACTATAATACTCATAGGCTCGTTCTCCGTTTCCCATTATAGTTTCAGCAATCACTACCCATGGATTTGTGTGTAAAAAAATACCGCCGTTTTCTTTTGTTCCCGGTGGAAATGTAGTGATCCCGCCTTTATTCCGGTCATAACCATCAAATCCGGGCCAGCTGACTTTTACTCCCCTGGAAGTATTAAGAAGTTTATTCAAAGAATCAAGGGCTTTTTTGGCATTTTCGGGAGTCGCCATTCCGGATATCAATGGCCATGATTGAGCATTTATATATATCTTTCCGTTCTTATTTTTTTGTGATCCCAACGGGGTACCGTCTGAATCAAAATAACGGACGTACCACTTGCCATCCCAGCTCGTTTTATTAAACACATCTTTAAGTTCATCATACTCGGCCTGATAGAATTTAACCCCCGCTTCATCCCCCAGAAAGCGGCAGAGTTCGATCATTTCCATGAGGCCCTTGCCATAAAGGTGCGTATTAAAAAGAGATTCCGCGCCTATTCTAAGGTTTACAGTATCGTTCCAGTCTGCAAAACCCAGATGAGGAAGCCCGTGCTTACCCTTATCGTTTCTTGTAAAATCCAGGGCTCTTTTCATATGATCCTTAACCGTTCCGCTCTCCTGCGCCTGGTCCCCTTTTTTCTCATCATAATATGGAATAATTTCTTCTAAAAACTCCATATCTCCTGTTTCCTTCAGATAAGTGATAACAGCCAGGACAATCCATAGATGGTCATCGCCGTAATATTGCGGCCTATCGGACCAATCACCTATTTCTCCTTTCGATCCCTCCATGGTCAAAGGATTAAAACTATGCATTGCGCTGCCGTTAGTTCTTTGGATCATCATCATTTTTTTTAATAGTTCTTTGGATTCTTCAGGAATATGGCTCATCACTCCCATCACATCCTGACAGCTATCACGAACACCAATACCCCTTGTGCCTATCCCCAACTGGTAATATGAGAGATAGCGTGACCAGTTTTTAGTAATAAAGCACTGTCGCGGGTTATGAATATTCAGCATACTGTTCATCTCCGGATCAGGTGTCTCCACCTGTATCCGGGATAAAAATTCCTTCCAGAAATCATTCAATTCGCTAAATGCTTTTTTAACAGCCTTGGGGTCTCTATATTTATCGATACCGCTGCGGGCCTTCTCGTAACTCTGCTCTTGTCCCAGCTGAGTGATCAAGCTTTTCTCCCCGCCTGTTTTTAGACTACCGAGATGATGCAGAAGAGCGCCCACGTTATCCCCGCGATTTGCTTCATAGCTATCCAGTTCTTTTTTTTGAAGTGAAATCGGATTTGACCATGTACCATATTCATTGTCTCCAAGAAATCGCTTTCTATCCGACTCGAAAGAAGAAATCGGATGATTCGAGGTAAAAAAGTTCACATTCGTCTCCCTGCGCATAAAAGCATACTGTATAAGGGTTGCCAGTCCATTTTCTTCCCGGATACAGCGGGACTGCATCGTCTGCGGAACCCAATCGGCATTATTAAATTGTTTTATAGCATCGAAGTGCGTATATTCCACAACGCTGATTGCATCGATTTCAATTTCTTTGTCTGTCTTATTGATTATTGTTATTTCTCTGATTTCCCTGACATCACCGATTGGGACGAATATTGTACACTCTGTCCTGATACCGTAAAATTCTGAGATTATACGGCTATAACCAAGTCCGACATGGCACTCGTAGAGATCATAGTGATCCAGCGTGGGAACAAAAAAAGGAGAAAATATTTTATAATTTTCTCCCTGTTTTAACCGGAGATATAATGTCTCACCTTTAAAATCGGATGAAGGCATCTGCTGAATATATTTAACTATTCTGTTAAGGGATGGATCTCCTTTGCAAATTAAAGCTCCTCCGGTATGATCCACAAAACCACCGAATTTTAACGTTCCTATATAATTGATCCATTTAACCGGCGTTCTGGGATTTGTAATGACATATTCCTTGTTTTTATCGTCAAAGCAGCCATAGTGCATAGTTATTTTTACCTCTTAATCTTGAATTTGTTTAAGGAAATAAGTATTTTATTTTAAATCACCTGATAAGTCAAAAACGGAAAGGATTCATATTGCCTTACTGATAAACTTATAAATTATATTTTTTTAAAAAATATACTATAATTATCTTCAATGAGATTTTTTAAACCTCCAAACGACATAAAAAAAATTAAAAATATAGGAATCTTCTCCTGGTCAATAATCGGATTTCTTTTGATTGCCGCGCTTTTCTTTTATGTCATATATCTTATAAGAATAGCCATCATACCGGTGATCATTGCTGCGGCCATCGCTTATCTACTGGCTCCTATCGTTACCCTGCTGCAAAGAAAAATGCGGAGAATATTCGCAGTCACCATAACTTATATCATCTTTATCGGTGTTATTTTTACCATGTTTTTCTTTATTATACCTGTAATAACATATCAATTCAGGACGTTCATAGCTGAATTTCCTACATATATGGAGAATTTCACAAAGGTTACAAATGACTTCCTTCAAAACAGCAAAATCATCCAGTACATCGAAAATCTGATTGGCAAGGAGATACTGCCAAAGGACACCACTGCTATTACTCAGTATTTTATATCCAGGATCAATATGGAAGGAATTAATATTTTTCAAAGGGCCACTATTCTGGGCAGGTCGGTACTTAATATAGTTCTTTATCTCTTAGTGGGCCCGATCCTGGGAGCATATGTACTTACCAATTCCGAGAAAATAAAAAACATATTTATAAAAGTAATGCCAAGAAGGTCCAAAAATCAAACGACTATTATTCTGTATAAGATCAATAAAGTCGCCGGAAGGTATGTAAGAGGACAAATTCTGGTATCCATTATCGTCGGAGTATTATGCACTATCGTGCTGTTGATATTAAAGGTAGACTTTGCAATACTTCTTGGTTTTATTGCAGGGCTGCTCAATATAATACCACTTCTTGGTCCTATATTAGGAGCTGTGCCAGCAGCGCTGGCTGCACTATTTATCTCGCCTCTCAGAGCTTTGCTTGTGATCCTGCTTTTCATAGCTATTCAGCAATTGGATAATTATGTCATTTCTCCGAATATAATGAAGTATCAGGTAGGGGTTCACCCCGGTATTATAATCTTTTCACTGTTGGCCGGAGGTGCATTATTTGGCATATGGGGTCTTTTAATTGCCGTACCGACCGTTGCCGTTTTGCAGGAAATACTAAGATACTATCTCTTTGAAAAAAATAAGATAACGTCCTGATATATTTCCTTCAGGGGCTTTCCTGTTTTTTCTGCCAGTTTACTGCATGACTCGAATTCAGGTGAAATATTTACTCTTTTCCCTCTGTAAATACCAGTTTTAACCCGGACTTCGCCATAAGGCAATTTTATTGTTTTGATTTTTCTGTCAATCGAATACCTTTTGACTTCTTCTCTTCTGATTCCCAGAGTTGTGGACTCTGAGAATATTTTATCGATTATTTCACCCTCCGATTTTCTATCACACAGAACACATAATTTAAAAGCAGGTCTGCTTTTCTTCATATAGATGGGCTCGGTCCATACATCCAGGGATCTGCCTTTAAGCAAAATTTCCTGCAGATAACCTATAATCTCCGGAGTGCTGTCATCGATATTAGCAGAAAGTATGATTAGATTTTCTTCACAAAGTCCGATTTTATCTGTCGCTGCTCCCATCAAAAGCCTTAAAATATTTGGTGTTTCTTTTTTTACTTTACTTCCTGCTCCGTACCCGATTTTCTCAATCTCCATATCAGGAATTCCGCCAAACTTTAATGCCAGAGTTTTTATTATTGCGGCACCTGTAGGAGTCGTCACTTCGAAATCAAAATTACCTCCATAAACCGGGATTTTTTTTAATATTTCGAGGGTAGCAGGTGCAGGTACAGGTAATTTACCATGTGAACTCCCGACAAAACCGCTGCCAAGCGGGACATTGCTGCTGTAAAATGATCCAATTTTTAAAAATCTTAAACCTATCGCCGTACTTACGATATCGATTATGGAATCTACTGCCCCGATTTCATGAAAATGTATTTTGCTTATATCATAATCATGTACTGCCGCTTCTGCTTCTGCAATCAGATGAAAAATATCCAGAGATATTTTTTTTATGTCTTTACCAAGGCTGCTTTCGCCGATCATTTTCTTGATATCTTCAAAATTCCGGTAATGCTGTGATCCGGTTACATCGACAGTGAATTTTTTTACTTTTATGGGACCTGCTTTTATTTCTTTGCAGTCTATGTCATATCCATTAATATCCAGTTTCTTCAGTTCATTTCTAAGAAATAAAAGATCCACTCCAAGATCACACAGGGCACCTACCATCATATCGCCGCTGATTCCTGAAAAACAATCAATATATAAAACTTTTACCATTCTGCCTGTATTCATGTTACACATCCTTTAAATCCGATATGCTTCCAATAAATTAAATATGCAATATTTTTAACTTCAGGATATTATTTTACTAAGACTGTTGCAAAAATACAGTTTTTTATATATTTTTTTATATCTCAATATAAAAATTAAAAATCATGTACGGTAAAAAAAGCATAATTTCAGAAAAAAAATTTTTAAAGCTAAAGAAAATAATCAAAGAAATGGATTCTATGGTCATCGCTTTTTCCGGCGGGACCGACAGCAGCTTCCTACTTGCTGTAGCGGCACAATCTCCCGGGATGAATGTAATTGCAGCGACCGCTAAATCACCTACCTATCCCGAAAGAGAATTAAAGGAAGCTAAGGCAACTGCAAATAAATTAGGCTGCAGGCATATGATCATAAGCACGGATGAGCTGGAAATAGAGGAATACGCAAATAATCATAAAAACAGATGTTATTTCTGTAAAAAAGAACTTTTCATGAAGCTGCTATCCATAAAGAATAAATATAAATTTAATTTTGTCGCCGATGGAACAAATTATGATGATTTGAATAAATATCGACCGGGACTGCAAGCTCTTAAGGAACTGGGAATAAGAAGTCCACTCGCCGAAGCAGGACTTACCAAAGAAGAAATAAGACAGTATTCAAGTCTATTAAACCTGCCGACCTGGAACAAGCCGGATCTTTCGTGCCTGGCATCCAGATTGCCATACGGAGAAAAAATATCAAAATCCGTATTAAAGAAAATCGAAAAAGCCGAAGATTTCCTTTACTCTCTGGGCTTCAGACAGATAAGGATAAGATATCATCATCCCATTGCCAGAATAGAATTAGGAAAAGATGAAATACCAGGAATACTCCAGTGTAATAACATGGAAAAAATAATCAGGAGATTAAAAAAGATGGGATTTGAATATATTACTTTAGATCTTGAAGGATACAGGACCGGAAGCATGGATCGATTATAATAATAAAGGTACCCTGCGATTAAACGGCGGTTATAAAAACGATTTAATAATATCACGCGATTTTCTTTAAAAATTCCGGACAATTTTTACCCAGGATTTCATTTATCTCGTCTTTTCCAAGGCCCGAACCCAGGCCGATCCTTTCCTGCATCCCGGATTTAAATAAATCACTATGGCTGTGAGCATCGCTATTTATTAAAAACTTGACTCCTGCTTCTCTCCCAATGCTTGCAACTACTCCATTAGTAAGACTGTGACCGACTCTGGAGGAAATTTCTATAAAAATACCATTTGCGGCAGCAAGTTTTGCTTCCTCTGGTTTTAAAATACCCGGATGAGCCAGGAAATCTATATATTTTGATTTGACTGCTTCCATGTTTGTGCCCGGTTCTACATTTTCTGCGATACTCTCTCCATGGACAGTCACTATTTTTGCTCCCAGCTCTCTTGCCGTTCTGGCCATATCATCTATACTCTTTGATGGAACATTTGTCAGTTCTACTCCCGGAACCGCATTTATATTCCAATACTTCTCTGCGAGTTCGCAGTCTTTCTTTACTCTTGAAATGATAAAATCAAGATTCGAGTAACTGCCGTGATCAGTAAGACCTATACATCGATATCCGCAGACAACTGCAAACCTGATAAGCTCGATAGGGCTGTTTTTACCATCCGATAAAAATGTATGGGTATGAAAATCATATATCATAAAGAATTTTCCTTTCCAATCTGCTTCAGCTGAGAAAATATTAAGGTTAATTCTATCAATATTATAGATTTAAAACTATAATTTTATAAATATTGGAAAAAAATTTAAAGGAATAAAAACTAAAAATTGTTTGATTCATTAGTAGAAATAATTGGCTTTTCGGTCTGTCATCAGCTTTCTTCAAGGAGCCTTATAATCGGCAAAATTGTCCTGCCGGTTTGTGCGAGATGCAGCGGTATTTATATAGGGTTTATCATTACGACTGTTATTTTATTGGTAATGTATAGAAAAAAAGAAAACGGCCTTCCGCCTCTTTATGTCCTTATGATCATTGCACTTTTTTTCTTGTCTACCCTGATCGATGGTATTGCTTCGAATTTTGGTCTATATGAGACAAATAATAATTTAAGATTCATAACCGGCTTTCTTTGCGGATCATCCATTATGGTAATCATTTATCCTATTTTTACATTTCAATATTACAGACAGTCTAAACCAAAAAGAATATTCAATAATCCGGGCCAATTTATGATTTATATCCTGATAATTACGGTATTTATTCTCATCACTCTTATCAGGTTCGATTTCATGGGTCGTTTTTACTACTATTTTGTCACATTTTCAGTTCTCTTTACTTTTTATTTTATCAATATGGTGCTTATGCTCCTGGTTCCGCCATTTTCACAAAAAGCGGACAGGCTTGCCAGTAAATACTTGATCTTACCTTCGGTTACAGCTATTGCCCTTTCGTCAATGGAACTACTTGCTTCCTACTGGTTTCACAGGTTTATTACGAACTTCTGATCTTCATGCTTAAACCGGATACCCGGCCTAAAACAAATTGATCAATCCATAAGTATGATAGATACAAAAGGTAGTTATAGTGGAGATTCCCGCACCGAAGATTACCTGATTGATTGTGTGTTGTTTGATTCTTACTCTCGCCCAGCCTATTACAGGGATAAGGGGGACCATAAGCAGCATCCATCTGCCTAACAGAATATTAAAGGTAATAACTATAAAAGTTATCCAGCTGGTATGAATACTTATTTTCCAGAAATAAGTTATGATAGTCAAAATAATAGTTGAGACTACGCTAACCGCAAATATGGATTTTAAAAAAATAGGGCCATCCAGGAGATATAGAATAATAAAACAGGCTATATAGCTTGCACAGGAAAGGAGCAGGGGTTTTATTCTGTTCTCCTTTTCAGGTATATGCATATTATTGATTTCTTTTTTCTTATATAAAAAACCTATATAAAGGTATGGTATTACCGCGCCAAAAAGAAGACAGAGAAAAGCCCAGCCCACGGCTTCGAGTTTATTTTCCACAACTATTAAGCAAATAACGAATAAAATAGGGATAGAAATAAACGATCCATCAAAAATATATGATATTATTTTTGCAAACTTATTCAATAAAATCCCCTTTGTTCTGGCTCCCGAAAGTAAATGTTGCCATTAATATATTATAATGGACTCCGTTATAACAAAGGAGTCCATTATAATAAAATGAATCAATTTTTAAAATAAGTTTAAGTATTATTCCATTACTTTTTCGTTGGATTTCTTGGCCAGATAGACTTTCTTATCGGCTTCTATCATAAAATTCTTAATACTGCATCCTTCCTTATAATATTCTATACCCATACTCAGGTCAGTATTCTGGCAGTTTAATCCTAAAAACTTTTCTCTTATCCTGCATGCAATTTCCTGTGCGATTTTTCCCTCTGCCTGGTTTATTATTATTAGAAATTCGTCTCCTCCGAATCGGAAACCCAGGTCGACACCTTCTCTTATGTTTTTACGGATAATGCTTCCCAGACTTCTAAGCAGTTTATTTCCACTCTCATGACCATTATTGTCATTATATTTTTTAAAATTATCGATATCGAACATTATAATTGCTACTTTTTCTTTTTTTCTTCTTCCCCTGCTAATCTCCTCGTTAAGCCTTTTATCCAGATACCTGATATTATATAATCCGGTCAAATAATCGAGATACGTGGATTTTACCAGTTCCTTTTGAAGCTTCTTATATGAAGTTATGTCAGTGAGAGTAGAAACCACGCATAAAATATTTCCATCGTCATCCCTCACAGGGGAATTACTCGCCAGTGTGTTAACTATGGTCCCATCGCTTCTCAAGAATTCTATTTCATAATTCAGTGCCGTTTTGCTATTGACAATTTTTTTAAACCTTTTCCCTTTATGTTTTGGTGAAAGAATGCTCAAATACCTTTTACCTACAAGCAGGTTCGGATCATATCCATAATCCCTTATCTTTTCATTTACAAAAAGTATATTGTTTTTAATGTCTTTTATTACAAATATTTCATTTGTGTTCTGAAGTATTTTTTCCATATAAGGCAAAAATTTTTTTAACATTTTATCCGGGCAATAAAATTATAGAAAATTTATAAAATTTATATAATTTTAATAGATTTAAAGCACTTTGACAAATAAATCAACGAATAATTTATATAATACGATAATATTTAATTATAGTAAATATTATTACGAAAAAATAATTCATTACTGCCCGGCTTTCCGGTTAAGATGCATAAATTATTGACAGTAGTCAAAATCAGTGATAGTTTTTTCTTCACTATTAAAAACAATAAAAAAATCATGAATAATAATTCAAAATATATATATTTTGACCATAGTGCCACTACCCCTGTACTGCCGGACGTGGTGAAAGTAATAGACGATTGCTTTACCACTTATTACGGTAATGCATCCGAGCCGCATTCACCCGGAATCAAAGCCGGGGAAATCCTTGAACATTCAAGAGAGATAATAGGTAAATCTCTGGGTGCCAGTTCAAAAGAAATAATTTTTACCGGCAGCGGAACAGAAAGTGATAACCTTGCAATAATCGGGGCAGTTGAAGCATATAAGAAGAGGGGCAACCATATAATTACTTCTGAAATCGAACATCCTGCTGTTCATATGCCCCTGAAAAAACTATCCCGGTTAGGTTTTAAAGTTACCTATGTCCCTGTCGATAGATTTGGAATGGTGGATCCTTCCGATGTCCAAAAATCCATAACCTCTAAAACCATTCTGGTAACAATCATGCATGCAAATAATATTGTCGGTACCATACAGCCTATTAGTGAAATAGGAAAAATCTTGAAAGAACACGGCATTATATTTCACACGGATGCAGTTCAGACTTTTACAAACATAAGAACAGACGTCAATAAATTGAATGTTGACCTGCTTTCACTTTCCGGCCATAAGATATACGGACCGAAAGGAGTAGGTGCTCTTTACATAAGAAAGGGCACCAGGATAATGCCGCAGATCCTCGGAGGAGGACATGAAAGAGGAGTAAGATCCGGCACCGAAAACATACCGGGAATTGCAGGACTGGCAAAAGCTGTAGAAATAGGGCAGAGAAATCTTTCAGATAGAATAACAAAAATCACAAGAATGAGAGATTATCTTATAAGCGGCGTTCTTAGTAGAATAGATGACGTCAAATTTAATGGCCATCCTTCCGAAAGACTGCCCGGAAACTGTAGTTTTTCATTTAAATATATAGAAGGAGAATCAATAGTATTAAAACTCGATTATGCCGGTATTGCAGCATCAAGCGGTTCCGCCTGCTCCTCTTCATCATTGAAACCTTCGCATACACTGGTCGCAATGGGACTTTCGAACGAGGAAGCTTATGGCTCCCTGAGAATAACTCTTGGCTTCGAGAACACAAAAGAAGAAATAGATTATTTTCTTGAAGTTATTCAAAAAATAATATCGGACCTTAGAAGAATCTCCCCTTTATATAAGAATAAAGTAAATTAATAAAAAGAGTTATAATTTAGAATATAATTAAAAATAAAGTTTACTGTAAATATCTTTAAAAGGAGGAAAAAATATCCATCATAAGATTATATCTTGCACAGATTAATCCAACCGTCGGAGATCTCAAAGGAAATTATGACATCATTGCTTCCCATATCAAAGCAGCAAAAAAAAGCGATGCCGACATAGTGGTATTCCCTGAGCTTTCCATTACCGGATATCCCCCTGAAGATCTTCTTCTCAGAAAATCTTTTGTTGATGAAAATATTGTTTATCTGGATAAACTTAAAAAAAGTACTGCAAACATTGTTGCCATTATTGGTTTTGTTGGAAGAGAATGCAATCAAGTATACAATTCGGCTGCAGTGCTTCATGACAGGCAGGTAAAAGCGGTATATAACAAACAATTCCTGCCAAATTACTCGGTTTTTGATGAAGAAAGATATTTCAAAAAAGGCAGTGTAAATTATATTTTCAAAGTAACGGAAACATTTATCGGAATCAATATATGTGAGGATATATACCATCCATCAGGTCCATTAGAAATTCAGTCCGTATTAGGTGGAGCGGAACTTATAATAAACATATCCGCTTCTCCTTACCATATTGAAAAAATCAGCGAAAGAAAAAAGTTTCTGACTCATGCTGCCGCTAATAACTGTGTGAATATTGCTTATTTAAATTTGGTAGGGGGCCAGGATGAACTGGTATTCGACGGGAATAGTGTGATCATCAACGAAAAAGGTGATATTCTGGACCATGCAAAACCATTCAAAGAAGATGTGCTCATATATGATCTTGATACAGGAGGAGCAGCGGCTGCCAGATTAAAAGATCCCCGGTTTGAAAATCAAAAAACCGAAATGCAGAAGTATCATGAACCATTACCACGAATAGATTTAAGATATTCTAAAAAAAGAAAAAAAACAAATAAGGAATATAAAACTGTCTCAGGATATAACCGTAATATTGGCTGTATCGAAGCAGAAATACTTCAGGCATTGATTCTCGGAACTAGAGATTATGTTAACAAGAATAAGTTCGATAAAGTGGCCATAGCATTGAGCGGAGGTATTGATTCTGCTTTAACTGCGGCAGTAGCCGTTTTTGCCCTGGGAAAAAAGAGAGTCAATGGAATCATAATGCCTTCGCCCTACTCATCAAAGGGGAGCATTGAGGATTCAATAGAGTTGTCCCATAATCTCGGTATCAATTATTTGACTATCCCTATTTCGGATATTTATAATACCTATCTCGAAAATTTGAAGGTCATATTAAAACACTCCAGGATAAACATCACTAAAGAAAACCTGCAGGCACGAATCAGAGGAAATATCTTAATGGCAGCTGCCAATGAAAACGACTGGCTGGTATTATCTACAGGTAATAAAAGTGAGATAAGCGTGGGATACTGCACTCTTTATGGAGATATGGTAGGAGGATTTTCACCTATAAAAGACGTCTATAAAACAATGGTTTATAAAATTTGCAGATATATCAATAAAAACTATTCAGATATAATACCGGAAAAGATAATAAGCAAAGTCCCTTCTGCAGAACTTAAGCCCGATCAGAAAGATGAAGATAGGTTGCCTCCGTACGAGATCCTGGATCCGATACTCAAGTCATATATAGAAGACGATCTTGATTACCGTTCCATTTCAGAGAAAGGATTCGATAAAAAAACTGTAAGAGCAGTCACTGAAATGGTGGACCGTAGCGAATATAAAAGGAGACAGGGTTCTCCCGGCATTAAAATAACCCCCAGGGCATTTGGCAAAGATCGAAGATACCCTATTACCAATAATTTTAAGTCATATAAAACCGCTGATTAATAGGAGTTTTTGTTTTTCGTGAAGAGTTTAGTAAGGCTTATTATTCCTGAGAATTATTTTCTAATATTTCCAGAAATATCTTTACTACATTAGGATCGAACTGTGTCCCGCAACATCTTTTTATCTCTTTTACTACTTCTTTTCTCGTCATCTTCTTTCTGTATGGTCTGTCTGTAGTCATGGCTTCATAGGAATTGATCAGAAATGATATTCTTGAAAGTATTGGAATCTCTTCACCCTTTACTCCTCTTGGATATCCCTCACCATTATACCATTCATAGTGAGAGAGTATTGCTTCTGCAATGGGCTTGAGTATCATCGATGATTCTGCTATACGGTATCCGATCTCGGGAAGTTTTTGTATTATCTTCCATTCCTCGTTTGAAAGTCTTCCAGGCTTTGACATTATTTCATCTGCCAGTGCCAGTTTTCCTATATTGTGAAGATCCATAAGTAGTTTTAGTTCATCAAGTTTTATATTTGAAAGCTTGAGCTTTTTCCCTATCGTAAGAGCATACTGCTGCATCCTGCCGGCGCGCTTCTCACGATGGTATTCTCCTCTTTTTAGATTCTCTCTGAGTGAAGATATAATGATTTCGTTTGTGGATTTGCTCTCGGATATTTTACACTTATACATTTTATCTTCAGCTTCTTTTAGTATGGAATCCATGTCTTCATTTGGTAATTTCTTTGACGAAATTCCTATTGAAATACTCAAGGGCATATCAGCCGTACTTCTTTCGACACACATCTTCTTTATTCTATTTATTATATCTTTAGTATCTTTTTCGTAAGTACCGGGAAGTATTGCTATAAACTCATCTCCTCCCCATCTTGAGACGATATCTTCTTTTCTAAAGGCATCTCTTAGTATATCTGCTATCTTTTTTAGAAACAGGTCCCCCTTTTCATGGCCAAATGCGTCATTTATTACTTTAAGCCCGTTTATATCGCCCATTACTATTGTTATAGGAAGCTGCCTTGCGGTATCGAGCCTTCTTAGTTCTTCGTCAAAATATGCCCTGTTGTAGAGTCCGGTAAGCGAGTCATGGAAGGAGAGGTATTTTATTTTTTCTTCTGCCTTTTTTCTGTCCGATATATCCCGGGAAACACCAAATGTACCTATAATATTACCTTTTTTATCATAAAAAGGCATTTTCGTTGATGATATCCATCTGCATTTCTTTCCGGACCATGTTTCTTTTTCTTCAATATCTACGATAGGTTCGCCTGTTTTTATTATTCGCTGCTCGTCTTTATATGCCTGTTTTGCATGTTCTTCGGAAAAAAAATCAAAATCTGTTTTACCAACTGCTTCGTCTGTACTTACTCCATATTTATCTGCACAGGCTTTATTAACTCTTATGACCCCGCTTTTTAGATCCTTGAAATATATACTATCCGGAATATATTCCATAAGAGCATCCATCATAAGAGTGCTCATGATTTCTGATTGGGCGGTATTAGATTTCGACTTTTTTTGTTTTTTTACCACTTTTATACTTTGCCTGATATTTCTATTAAGAATTCTTTTCTAAATTTAAAGAATTATTATAATAATATTACCTTTAAATCAAATTTAATCAACAATCTCTTAATTCCGCAGCTTTTTCCTCCAGTAAAGCATCGTTTAAAAATGTTCCAGCTCCCAGTTCACATCCTGCCATATACTTTAGTTTGCTTTTGGTCCTGTAGGGAGGATAAAATTCGAAATGGAAATGATAGAAGTCATAATTTTTATTATCCGTCGGTTTTTGATGGATCACCATTACATAGGGCATCCTAAAATCAAATAGCCTATTATATTTATTTACCAATTCTTTGATTATTTTTGATAAAGACATGATTTCCGCTTTTTCTAATTCATATAAGCTTTGCAGATGCCTCAAGGGATAAATATGTACCTCATAAGGCCACCGGGCATAAAATGGGATGAATGCCACAAAATCATTGTTTCCGGTAATGGTCCTACTGCCTTCTTTTAATTCTCTTTCAATTATCTGACAGTGAAGGCATTGCCTTTTTTTCTTGAAAAATTCCTTTGCGGATTTTAATTCTTCTAAAACAATCGGGGGAATTATGCTAATGGTATAAGATTTAAATTATAAGTGATCATTCAACCAGGTAATTATATCCCTGTAGACTTCTTCGTTATTTATTTCATTTATAATTTCGTGCCTTGCTCCATTATAGAATTTATAATTTAGATCTTTTATACCTGCTTTTTTATAATCATTAAAAACTTTCAGAACGCCTTTTGTGAAATTTCCAACCGGATCCTTTGTACCGGATAAAAGGTAGATTGGCAAATCTTTAGGAGTTTTTTGTATGTTTTTAAAAATGCTTATTTTTCTAAGTCCGCTCAGAAGGTCGAAAAAGAATGTTGAACTGAATTCTTCTATCCAGTAGGGATTTGCCAGTGCTTGATCCAACTTATTATTATCTCTGGTAATCCAGTCTGCAGGTGTTCTGTTTGGCTTAAAATGTTTATTATAACTTCCAAAAGTCATTGCTAGTAATAGCGGGCTTTTCCCTCGAACACCTTTGCTTTTTATCTCCCACCTGGCAAGCATTATTCCCAGATTTCCCATAAGACTTGGGATTGTTCCGGTTCCCGATAGAATAATTCCATTAATTTCATTTCCATATGATATTGTATAATCCCTTACCAGAAAAGAACCCATACTATGTCCAAACATAAAAATTTTCTTTCTGGGATTTTCTTTTTTAATAATATCTGCTAATTTGTGTAAATCTTCAATTACAAGTGCCCAGCCGTTTTTATCAGCGAAATGGCCAAGATTTTCCGGAGAGTCCACAGTTTTTCCATGACCTCTGTGATCATCGGCATATACGGCGAACCCTTCTTTTACAAGGTTTTCAGCAAATTCTTTATATCTTCCTGCGTTGTCACCCATGCCATGGACTACTTGAATAACTGCTTTTATTTTATTTTTATCATCAGGCTGCCACCTATAGACAGATATTTCAGTTTCATCAACTGCTTTAAAAGTAAAATTTCTAGATTCCATATAATTACATGCTCTTAGCTTATATTTAGCACATATATTATGTATTTTTATATTTTAATTTGTATATTTAAATCTTAATTTACATTATAGAATTATTCAGGCCATACCCCAAACTAGAATGAACAGATGGTCGGGGTATTACGGTTTCTACGGCAACGTCTGTCGTGGAAAAAGAAAAAAAGATAACGTAAATGATATTGAATTTATTATACAATTCTTATAAATCCCCTTTATTGGAATACAGGTGCTTTTAGGAGAGCTACTTCAGTCTATCGGAAAAGCATTTCCTGCTATTATTTTGACTATCTCAAGACAGGTATTATTTTTTATCCCGCTGCTTTCCTTCTGCCTATGATTTTTGGACTGATTAGGTATAAACATTCAATTATCATTTAAGAAATCGAACACAATTTGTTTTAATATTTCCGCATTATCCGGTTCATCATCAAAAATATAGGTTCCGTGGGCATCACCATCTAATATACTTAAGCTTTTGGGCTATGATGATGCCTGACAAAAGGCCCGTGCGTTTGCAGCTTCAGCAATATCTCCCAGGCTGGCTATAAACAGTTTTGGTGCATTTATATTTTTAATTATATTTATAGCAGAAAGGCTCATAATTTTTACAGGGGAAGAGAAAGATATAACCCCATCTACGGATTGCCTTGAAGCCACTATCAGGCTTACTGTTGCCCCCATGCTTGCACCCATAAGAAATACTTTCTCTACATTATGCTGTCTTACGAATACCAGGGCAGCTTCCAAATCTTTATCAATATTTGATATGTCCTGTTTTCCACCGGATTTGCCGTATCCCCTGAAATCATAGGTTAGTGCCATATAGCCATTATCAGCCAGATACTGTGCAAAACCAAACCAGCTGGTCTGATTAGTGGAAAACATGTGAGAGAGTATTACCCACTTGTTTCCACTTCCAAATATGTTTTCATTAATATCGATGCCATCTTCGGTTATAAAGGTAACTTCTACTTCTTGAGTCTGTGATTTTGTTTCTTCTGTAGTTTCTGTAGTAGTTTCTGCAGCTGGCTCTTTTTTGCCACATCCAAATAGGACAAGTGAGAAGACCATTATTATGGCAAGAAGCAGAATTAATATTTTCTTTGTCATTTTAGTTTCTTTCTGCTAATAATAATTCAAACTTTAATTCTAATACTGTATGTGCATTATTGGTTTTACCAATTGTATGAAATTAAAATTACTATTAGTTCTTCATTCTCCTAATATTATACTTCTTAATTCAGCAGCTTTTTCCTCCGGTAAAGTATCATTTATAAATGTTCCTGCTCCCAATTCGCACCCTGCCAAGTACTTGAGTTTATTTTTCGTTCTATACGGCGGGTAAAACTCAAAATGAAAATGATAATAGTCATAATTTTTGTTATCGGTAGGTTTTTGATGGATTATCATTACATAAGGCATTCTAAAGTTAAATAACTTGTTATACCTATTTACTAGCTCTTTAATGATTTTAGATAGTGAAGCTATTTCTCTATCATCCAGTTCACATAAACTCCTCATATGTCTTAAAGGATAAATATGTACTTCATATGGCCACCGGGCATAAAATGGGACGAACGCAACGAAATCATTGTTCCCGGTAATGATCCTGCTGCCTTCTTTTAACTCCCTTTCAATTATCTGGCAATGAAGACATTGCTTTTTCTTCTCGAAAAATTCCTTTGCGGATTTTAATTCTTCTAAAACAACCGGAGGTATAAAAGAAAATGCATAAACCTGACCATGGGGATGGGAAAGAGTAACTCCTATTTCCTCCCCCTTGTTTTCAAAAATTAAAACATATTTTACGAATTCTTTTTTACCGAGAGCTAAATATCTGTCCCTCCATACATTTATTAGGTTATTTATCTTCTCCAGAGGTAAATCCTCCAAATATAAATCATGTTTTGATGTGTAGCAGATAACTTCACAAATACCTTTGGATTGGCGTAATTCATACTTGAAATCACAACCGGCGTTTATTTTTTTATTATTTACCTTTTCGGGGTTCTTATCAAAAGTTTGAAATTTATTTTCGAATACAACTATGTCATAATCGCTTGCAGGAATCTCGGTTTCCATTTTACCGCTTCTTGTAGGACAAAGAGGACAAAAATCTTTTGGTGGGTGAAAAGTCCTATCCTGTCTTTTGGTGGCAATAGCTACTATTTGATTTTTAATTGGGTTATACCTCAGTTGGAGTATTTTATACCTCTCTTACATCTCTGGAATTTTTTTAAAAATCATAATATATTAAATATCTCCCATCATTTTTTATTATTACTCTCTTCCTCAAGTTCAAATCTTTCTCGCATTTTCTATCCATCGAAGATTTATTTTTACTGGAGGACTTACCTCCTCCGTTGCTGAAGCTGCTCCCAGATACTTTTCTTCTTTTTTTAGTTAATTCTACTTTTTCTTTTTTCATTCTTCTATATATCCTTAAATTTTACTCTTCTTGTCCCATCTGAAAATGAACATTCTATAAATTCAGGAGAAACATTGAATTTTTTTAAAAACTTATCACCTATTATATCAGTAATACTACCAACCTCACCTTTCTTAACAAGACTTATAACACTCCCTCCAAAACCTGCACCCATTAACCTCCCGCCATAAACTCCTTTAATTTTACTCATTTCATCAACCAGATAATCGAGTTTTTCAGTCGATACCTCATAATCATATCTAAGACTTTTATGTGATTCAAATAATAATTGACCTATTTTTTCAATATCACCTTTGAGCAGATATTCTTTTGCTAATAAAACTCTTTTATTTTCTGTTATAACATGCTTCACTCTTCTAAAAAGTTTCTCATCCATCTTATTTTCTAGTTTATATAGCAAGTCCAAACTAACATCTGACAGGGATTTAATATTTTTATTTTTTACTATTCTGGATATTAATTTAACTGCATCATTACATTCATTTCTTCTTTCGTTATATTTAGTATCTGCTAGATTTCTTTCCTCTTTAGTATTAATAATTAAAATCCTATTACCATCAAGGTCGAAGGGAATATATTCATAAGAGAGGTCTTTAAAGTTTAAATAAATTACATAATTTTCCTTTCCATAAACAACAGCAAACTGATCCATGAATCCACAGTTTACCCCTACAAAATTATTTTCAGCACTATTGCTGTATTCTACCGTTTCTCTTTTATTCACTTTTAAATTAAAAAGCTCTTCAACAAATTTTGCAACTCCAACCTCAAGAGAAGCAGATGAACTAATACCAGCACCAATAGGCAGGTTA
>CAZODG010000001.1:0-38214 GCA_964578525.1 uncultured Actinomycetota bacterium | reverse complement strand
GCTTTCTCCCGGATAGAGCAGGTATTGAGCAGAATTAAATCCGCTAATTTTATGACCATGTTTAATATATTCTTTTAAAACCCCTTTTATATAATTTATCCAATATGTGTTTTTATCAAAGCTAATATCATCCAATAAAAACTTTTTAGAATCATTTAGATGCTTTGAAAAAACTTCTACACTATTTGTTTTATTTCCATACCCTGTTATAAATATATATTTATTTATAGCTGTATTTATAGAAAGTCCTGAATTGTAATCTGTATGCTCCCCAATTATATTTATTCTTCCGGGAGATAAAATATTTACAAGATCTTTCTTTTCAAAAATATTTTCTTCCTCTCGATTACCCTCTATAAATCTTTCAAAAAATAGATTCTTTAACCCTTTAAAATAATTGCTGATTTCCAATTTTTCTATGTTATGTTCTATTTCTATATCTCCTTTCTAATAGCATTAAGTTATTTAATATTAAAATTTTTTTATTTATTAAATTTTTAAAATCTTTACTTTTTATTCCCACCACCGCAATTAATCAAAAAAATGATTATATAAACAATTACCTTAACAAATCGTGCCAGGGAACAACCGGATACTTCCCGTACTTCTCTATACTTCTAATAAAATAAAAAATTATCTATTGATTTATCCCCTTTCCCTACAAACCTTCTTCAATCGCCTCCTTTTGGGATATTACTTTAAGTTTCAACAGCCGTAAATCACGCGCAGCAATTGTCACCTTACGACCTACTTGCTGGTCTGTAAAAGCATCAGTGACATCATTAATGTTGAGACGGATTACGGCAGGTACATCTTTAAAGTTCAGCAGAAACAGATAATCACACCCGGAATCTTTTCGGCGATAGGTGAGAACACCTTCCGGTACATGCGCCAGCTGCTTGATACCTGCCTGGGGTAAAAGCCAACTGATTAGTGAATCAAGTACTGCTTCATTAGGCCATAAACCTGTGTAAACAACGCGCCCCTTTCCTATCTTATTGACAGTAACAGCAGCCTTACCTTCCAGCGGCCCGCCGTTATAGGATATCAACGGATCAGCAGAGTCTGCTACAAGGCCCTCGGCCCATATTGTTGCTTCGAGTGTCTGTAATTTATAGTCAATCAACGGATAAATCACATCAGGTGGCAGTGAGTGCCAGGCTTCAACCGTTGCACCTGCCAGGTTATGGAACGGGCCGGGTAAAGGTTTATCTGTCACTATGTTGGTAAGCATCTTGAAGCCGGAACGTATACCTAAAAGCAGCATACCACCGGATTTAACGTAATTAGCCAGACGAGTGGACAGCGTGTCATCGGCCAGCAATAAAGTGGGAGCAATCACCAGCTTATACCGCGAGAGATCTGCATCGGTTGAGATTACATCAGTTGGCACACCAGCTCGAGCTAATGCGCGATAGTAAGCAAATAGATGGCGCCAGTAAGTAATAAGGTGATTATGCGGCTGCAAATCCAGCGCCCAAAGGTCCTCATAATCTGCCAGGATAGCTACCTCGGCCATCACGCACGTGCCCTGGATGGATTGCATCAAGTATTGCTCTTTCTGCAATCTCAGCACTTCCTGGTACCCCATATCGAATGTACCGTCGTGGTGCAACAGGCCACTGTGATACTGCTCCTGGGCAAACCGACAAGCTCTCCAGCGAAAATAGACAACGACATCGGCCCCGGCGGCCATGTTGTGCCACGTCCACAGACGGACCGTACCGGGACGTACGGCCGGGTTGACCTTGCCCCAATTGATTTGACCAGCCTGCTGCTCCATCACCCAGAATGATGTACCTTCTTTCAGACCACGCATCAGATCGTGACAGAAACCAGTCACATAAGGGTCACCAACATCATAAGCTACATCTGGCTGGGGTTGGTTCGGCATGTAAGCTGTTGGCCTTATGAGTTCTGCATAGCCGGTGGGGTAACTATCCCAGGTAATAAAATCCAGCGGCGCAGCCATCATGTAATGATTAAAGTCGGAGAAAGTACCCATAAAGTTCGTGGTAATAAATTTGTCCGGGCAGAGTCGGCGTAAAATGTCTATCTGAATTTGCTGGTAAATCGCCACCGAATCCGAAGAGAAACGATACCAGTCCAATACATGGCTGGGATTAGCTTCGGTTACAGTTAGGTTAGGCGGCATGATTTGCGTCCAATCGCTATAGGATTGGCTCCAAAAGACATTACCCCATGCAGTGTTGAGCATGTCGAGCGAACCGTACTTTTTTTGTAACCATACTTGGAAGGCTGTTCTGCAGTTTTTACAATAGCAGCGTGTAGTGTCATGACAACCGAATTCATTGTCCAGTTGCCAACCAATTACGGCCGCGTTATGCTCAAAGTGTTCACCCATCGCTGTCACAATACGGCGTGTGGCATCGTGGTAGATTGTATTGTTGAAACAATAATGTCGGCGGGAGCCAAAATTTCTACGGTGGCCCTGCGCATCTACCGGCAGGATATCCGGGCTAGCTTGAATCAGCCAGGCAGGCGGGTTGGCAGTAGGCGTGCCTAACACCACTTGCAATCCCTCATTCACCAATATCTCTATAGCTTTATCCAGCCACAGCCAATCATGCTGACCTTCTGAAGGTTCCATTTTAGCCCAGGCAAACTCAGCCAGGCGTACAACAGAAAGGCCGGCTTCGTGCATTAACCGGGCATCAATATGCCAGCGCTCCTCGGGCCATTGCTCGGGGTAATAGTCGACACCAAGCAATAGTTGTGTCATATTCGATTTTTTCATACTCATATCCCTTAGCAATTAAATAAAAATTACTTTTTGTTAAACTAACAACCATTATCTCAATAAATACCGATTTTTAGGTGTGGGGATCTAAGAATATATCTCTTCAGCTTTACCCCTTTACCGCCCCCAACGTCAGCCCGGAAACAAAGTAGCGCTGCAGAAACAGGAATACAATCACCGTCGGTAGAGCAGCAATCATCGAGCCGGCAGTGATTACCGTCCAGTCCATGATGTACTGTCCCACCAGCGTCGCCAGACCGGTCGAGACCGGCTTAAGCGCATCACGTTGCAGCAGGATTAACGCCCATAAAAAGTCATTAAATATCCATGTAAACTCGAGCGTTGCCAGTGCTCCCATTGCTGGCAGAGTAAGCGGCATCATAATTTGCCAGTAGACGCGGAACTCGCTGCAGCCATCAACCCGCGCCGCCTCTAAAATCTCTTCCGGCATAGTGCGCATATAATTACGCAGGACGAATGTACAAAAACCAAGCTGAAAGGATGTGTGAAAAATAATCAACGCCCAATAAGTATCATATATGCTTAGTGCATCTGTGAGCTTAAAAACAGGCAGAAGCAAAATCTGGAAGGGCAGCATCATACCTGCCACAAATATGAACAATATCAGCTTATTGCCTGGGAAGCGGAAACGCGAGAGAGCATAGCCTCCCAGAGACGACAGGAAAAGGGTACCAATCAGGCATGGTATCGTTATAATGAAACTATTCGGTAAATAGTGAGCCAGCCCACCTCGATTCCATGCTTCGATGAAATTTCTAAAAGTTAAGGATTTCGGCATAGACCAGAATCCGTTTTGAAGGATATCATTATAGGTGCGGAAAGAGGTCACAACCGCTGCTATTACCGGTATTAACCATAGGATGGTAAACAAGAAGCATAAAACAGATAAAAAAATACGTATAGATAATTTTATTCGCACGCCTTCCATATCTCAATAACCTCTAATATTCCATCTCAGTGCGGAGCACTCTCCGCAAGTAAATAAAAATAAACACCGAAGTAATCAAAAACATAATTACCGCGATGGCTGCACCGTAGCCCATCTTGTAATTGTTGAATGCTTCTATGTACATGAAGTTGGCCAGCACACTCGTCGAGTTTGCCGGACCGCCACGGGTCATTATAAATACTAGATCAAAGGAACGTAGTGAATCTATGACGCTGATGGTGACGATGATAACTGTAATAGGCGCGAGGAGCGGAAAAATAATCCGTCTAAATAATTGCCAGCTGTTGCAGCCATCCACTCTGGCTGCGTCAACCAGTGATGAATCTATGGACTGCAGGCCGGCCAGGTAAAGTACCATCACATAACCTACCTGACGCCAGACTGCTGCTGCAATTATGCACCATGTAGCCAGTTTTTGGCTGCTTAACCAACCGAGTGCCAGCCAGTCTAATCCAATTGCGTGCAATGTGCTGTTAATTAAGCCGCCGACTGGATGGTACATCCACCCAAATATCATACCAACGATGATAAACGAGAGGACATACGGCATAAAAAATGCAGCCTTGATTACTCTCGCACCTGGAATACTGCTGTTAAGGGCCATAGCCAACCCCAGCCCCATTATAACCGGGACTGTGATTAATGAGACCAACCATTTCAAGTTGTTGAGCAATGCTATTTGAAAAATTGGATCTTTAAACAGCCGGATGTAATTAGTAATACCTATAAACTGAGCCGTTGAAACACCGTCCCAGTTGGTAAAGCTTAAGTAAAACGTGTAAAGCATCGGGCCAATTACCCACATCAGAAACAATATCAGCGGTGCTATCAAAAAAAGATAGGGCACCCAGTTGATCTTAAGTTTTTTTCCTTTGATGGACACTGACGTTAACATAAATCACTCATTTCTAAATATGGGTAGCCTCCGGGCGGCTACCCATATTTTATACTATAATTGCATGCTTAATTATTATTCCTCTGGAACAAAGATCAATGCTCTATCTGCTTCTAACTGAGCAAGCAATGCGTCAATATTGGCTTCGCTGGTGTCGGCCCAGAATGCCTGAAAGGCTGCCATACCCTTCGCTGCCATTTCGGGTGTAGTATCACGATCGTAAAACTGTGCTACATAATCCGCACCATTCACCAAATCCATACCCTTCAGCTGCACGTCGGTAAAGAGGCTTGTGTCTACCTCTGTGTTAGTCGCTAAGCGGCCGAGTTCTGTAACTCCGATTTCCTGTACCTCTTTTGAGCCCAGGAAGGCTAATAATAGTTTTGCCTCCTCGGGATGTGGAGCATTTGCTGCTATAAAGGCACCATCTGTTGGAGCATCCTCACCGATGGGCATATTGGGATCAATAACTGGGAAACGGAAAAAGTCAAAGTCTGCCTGATTCTCCTCTGGGATTGAATCCATAATGAACTGACCCATTAAGTACATACCTGCTTTCCCGCTAATAAAATCTGGAAGAACCTCCGACCATGCATACGCAGTAGGCTCCGGCTCAAAGTAACCATTGTCTATAAGGACCTTCCAGGCTTCAAAGACCGCTTTAACCTTAGGATCGTCGTATTTTTCCGTACCCAGCATCAGGTTAATGTGGAACTCAGGGCCGTTTATACGCATATCCAGATAATCGAACCAACCTGCTGCCGTCCACTGGTACTTATTACCGATGGTGATAGGGATGATTCCATTTTGCTTTAGCGTCTCGCACACAGCCAAGAACTCATCCCAGGTTGTGGGTGGTGTCAGGCCATACTGTTCAAAAACTACTTTATTATAATATACTGCCCACCAGTAGTAGCTCGTAGGCAGGAAGTACTGTTTGTCATCAACTGAACTTAGCGCCTTAAAGCCCGCGGACATGGAATCGTTCCAGCCTGCACTCTCCCACACGTCACTGATGTCCATAATAAGACCTTTGTCAATGAAGAAGCGTGCTCGGTTGCCTCCAAACCATGTCAATACGTCCGGAGGGGTTGAAGCGCCCAGATATGCACGAATGGCCTGTTTGAAGTCTTCATGAGCGACGATGCTGTGGATAACGTCAATTGTAGGGTTAGCTTCCTCGAACATGCTAACTGTCAATTCGTCGATTCTGCGCGGTTCCGGGTCACTAGCCATCGAATTATATACCACCTGTGTCTGTTCTCCAACTACTACTTCAGCCACTTCTTCCTCAGCTGCTACTTCCTCTTCAGCTGCTACTTCCTCTTCAGCTGCTTTTTCCTTACAACCATACAGTGAAAAAGCTGCAACCATTGATATACTCAATAACAACACTACTATCCATAATAATGATTTTTTCATTTCCAAATCCTTTCTTTACAAAAATCTCTATCATAAAAAATACATATAACTACTCCTATAAATCACCTCCCTTCATACTTTACTGCTTACATCATCTCTTATAAATTTTTATTTAGATTTGTTTGGAGTACAATTCTAATATTAAAACTAATATTAGTTATTCTGAACAAATCTCCTTCAATTTGGTTCCCATCACCTCCCCTTGAAGTATTTTTCAACTGATGTGTCTTATTATATTGCTATTATTCTTTAGGTATTTATATTGCTATTATTCTTTAGGTATTTATATTGCTATTATTCTTTATCTATGGGTGTTTTGAAAAAAATTTTTTAAATACATATCTATTCAAACTAAATTTATTGATTTTACTATTTCTACGTTAACAATTCTGATGACAGTTATTCACTAAAACAAAAAATAAATTTAACAAGCACTTGCGCAAGTGCTTTCTTGTATTGTATAATATAAAAAATAAATGTTTATGTCAAGTTTTTTTAAGGCAATCCGATGATTTGATATTCAAATAATTAATAATTTATAAAGGAAGTGTGTATATGAAAAAGATATTAATTTCACCTTCAAAATATATTCAGGGGGAGGGTGAACTGTATAACCTTGGTATTTATGTTAAGGATTTTGGGAAGAAGGCATTACTTGTAGCCTCCAAAGTTGACCAGAAGAGAGTGCAGAATTATATTGACAAAGCACTGTTAAAGAATCCCTTTGAAATCGTATATGGGGAATTCAAAGAGGAGTGTACAAAAAATGAAATTGAAAGGATGAGAAGTATAAGCGCTGACAATGGGTGTGACGTATTTATCGGTCTTGGCGGTGGTAAAGCACTTGATACAGCAAAAGCAGCTTCTTATCTTTCGAAAAAACCTGTAATTATTGTTCCCACAATCGCATCTACAGATGCACCTACCAGTAAATTAGCCATAATATATTCAGAAGAAGGTGCATTTGAAGAATACTTTCACTTATATAAAAACCCTGATATCGTTTTAGTTGATATAGAAATAATAGCTAATGCGCCAACGAGATTCCTTGTTGCAGGAATGGGAGATGCTCTTTCTACATATTTTGAAGCGAGATCCTGCATCAGATCAAATGCAAATAATATGCCAGGGGGAAAGAGTACGAAGGCAGCTTTTGCTATTGCTAAAACTTGTTATGAAACTTTAATGGCAGAATCATTAAAAGCAAAAGCGGCTTGTGATTTGAATGTAGTGACTCAGGCTCTTGAGAACATCGTTGAAGCAAATATACTTCTCAGCGGACTTGGGTTCGAAAGCAGCGGTTTGGCAGCAGCACATGCTATCCATAACGGGCTTACAGTCCTTGAAGAAACACATAAGTTCTTCCATGGAGAAAAAGTTTCATTTGGTACTATAGTACATCTGGTACTTGAAAATGCACCTAACGAAGAATTGGATACGGTTATTAATTATTGTAAGTCTGTAGGACTTCCTACATGCCTGAAGGATTTGGGAATAGTTGAAGTAACAAAGGAAAAAATTATGGCTGTAGCTGAAGCAGCATGTGCGGAAGGTGAAACCATACACAACATGCCATTCAAGGTAACTCCCAGGGATGTATTCGGAGCAATACTTGTAGCAGACAGGCTTGGAGGATCTCATGAAGAAAATAATTAACAATATCGAGGATGTTGTAATAGAGATGTGTGAAGGTATGGTTGAAGCGTATCCAGATCAATTAGAATTTATAGCTCAATACAAGATCATTAAGAGAAAAGTGCTCAATTCTCAAAAAGTGAGCTTAATCAGTGGAGGCGGAAGCGGGCATGAACCGGCACACGCCGGCTTTGTTGGGAAAGGGCTGCTTGATGCAGCCGTTTGCGGTGATGTATTTGCTTCACCGTCCACCATCCAAGTTTATAATGCGATTCTTCAAACCCGGTCCGAGAAGGGAACCCTTCTAATCATAAAAAATTACTCAGGAGATCTTATGAACTTTGATGGGGCAGCAGAAATGGCTGAGGATGATAATATAAATGTCGAGCGCGTGTATGTCAATGATGATGTTGCTGTCAAGGATAGTCTGTATACAACCGGCAGACGAGGTGTTGCAGGAACTATATTTGTTCATAAAATTGCAGGGGCGGCAGCTGAAAGGGGTATGGGACTTTCTGAAGTTAAAACCGTCGCTGAAAAAGTTATAAAAAATGTTAGAACTATTGGGTTCGCACTTACTTCCTGTACGGTTCCAGCCAAAGGAACACCTACTTTTTCTATTGGTGAAGATGAAATAGAGTTTGGGGTTGGAATTCACGGGGAGCCAGGGGTAGCCCGCGAGAAAATAGTATCAGCAAATGAACTGGCTGAGAAAATGCTTGAAAAGATTATTGCAGACTTTTCGGATCAAAAGATAGTAGAAGTTGCCTTACTTGTTAATGGGCTTGGAGCAACACCCCTGATGGAATTATATCTTTTGAATAATTCAGTTAATAAAATTTTAGCCAATAATTCCATTAAAGTTTATAAGACGTTGGTTGGAAATTATATGACTTCTATCGATATGGCAGGTGCTTCTGTGACCATATTAAATTTAGATTCTGAATTAAAAGAGTTATTGGAGGATCCGGCGGACTCGCCTGCGCTGAAAATGTTAGGCTGATAAATACTAAATTGATTATTAATCAATAAAAAAAGAGCCTCATTTTTTTGGAGGAATGAGTAATGAATAAGTTATTGACATCAGATATTGTAAAAATAATCCAGTGCATGGCAAAGCTTATCATTGAGAAAGAAGCGTATTTTTGTGAGTTAGATTCTGCTGCTGGAGATGGTGACTTTGGTACGTCCCTTGCAAAAGGCTTTAAACACTTAAAAGATATGTGGGATAATTTACCTCAAGATGACATTGGTACATTCCTGAGATCGTGCGGGATGATAATTACCGAATATTGTGGTGGTGCTTCCGGACCTATTTGGGGTTCTGCTTTTCGAAGTGCAGGCAAGTATGCAGCTGAAAAAACAGAATTAAGTTTAATAGAGTTTGGCGAGCTGATGCTAAATACTGTAAATGGCATCCAAAAGAGAGGAGGAGCACAATTAGGGGATAAAACTCTGCTTGATGCTTTGATCCCGGCGACTGAGTCTCTTAAAAAGAGCGGCGAGGCAGGGGAAGATTTACTTGAAGCAATGAGAAAGGCAGCAAAAGAGGCTGCTCTTGGAGCTGAAAAGACAAAAGATATCATTGCATCCAAGGGAAGAGCCAGTTATGTTGGAGAAAGAAGCCTCAATCATCCTGATGCAGGTGCCATGGCAGTTGGAATCCTGTTTACTGAAATTGTAGAAATATTTAAATAAATATTTAACTTTCAACCATCAGACATTTAAATTTTTAAGTAACTTCTATTCAATTTAAACAATTCTTCCACCATGTCATCTATTTTATCCAGGGTTAGTACTGCACTTGTCAGGGGATCAAGCTTTATTGCCATTTTTGCAAGCTCTTTTTTCTTATCTTTGTCTGGTTCCAGGCAAGCCTTAGCCGCAAGAATTTGAACACCTATATTTGATCTATTCAGAGCCGCACACTGCTCTGGAAGATTTCCTACTTTTAGAGGTCTAATCCCATCCTTCCCCACAAGGCAGGGTACCTCTACGCATGAGTTTTGCGGTAAATTATCTATTAGGTTTCTATTTAACACATTTATATTGGCCCTAAAATATACACCGGTCTCCAGAGCATGGATTATATCCGGAAGATATTCAAGTGATTTCTTTATCTCTATATCTTTTCCCCCGGATACGATTTCCCTTACTTGCCTGTAATAATCATCTTTTCCCTTTAGAAGCTCTAAATGCCAACGGGTATCAACTTTATAGTTTTTTATAGTATTTTGGTTTCTCCTAAAATAAGGCAGGTACTCTGAAAGATGATAAGGAGATTCAGTAATAAAGTACCCAAAATGTTCGAGCATAGAAAACCTTATGTCATCATGAAGTTCTATTCCTCCATATTCATTATCTTTCGCAAGCTTTTCTATCAGTCTTTTATCTTTGGCTATGGCTTTCAATTTGGGATATGCATCTATCCCGTCAACCTTGTATGTTAGATACCAGGCCATATGATTAATACCTGCACACAAATAAGATACCTTATCCATTGATGCGCCCAGATAATTTGCCAGCAGATCTGCGGTACCCTGTACAGAATGACATAAACCATATGCCTCTATTTCAGTAGTATAGAAGATAGATAACATAATTATACACATAGGGTTGGAATAGTTAAACAGTATAGCATTAGGGCATAGTTCTTTAATGTCCCTGCATATATCAATTATTATGGGTACCACCCTAAGTCCCTTAAATACTCCTCCGGGCCCCAGGGTATCTGCTACATTCTGATTTACCCCGAATCTATCTGTAATTTCCAGTTCTCTCCGGTATAGATCAATACCTCCGACGTCCACCGTGCTTACTACATAATCAGCACCAGCAAGCACTTTTTTCCTATCAGTTGTTGCTTCTATCTTTATGGAGCTGCCAATCTGGTCTTTAGCTTTATTTATAAGCTTTTGAATAATTTCTAATTTTTTACTATCTATGTCCACCAAGGATACGACATCAAGCTTCAAGTTATTAAGAAGAAGCAAATCTCCTACCAGGCTTTTTACAAACACGGTACTACCTGCTCCGATTATTACTAACTTGGACAAAATCCACCCCCTTATAAATTTACTAGAATCAATTATCCTTTCTTCTCTGTGCAGTACTCTCTCTTACAATAAGTTTTGTCTTAAAAATACATGTCTGTTTGGGTAACTTTTTGTTTCTAATCCTATTAAGCAGTAGTTCCATTGCAGTTTTACCTATTCTGTACCTTTCTAACTCTATAGTAGTCAAAGCAGGTGAGATTATTTCAGTTAATAATATATTGTCCAAACCAACAATAGACATATCATCAGGAACTTTAATACCACCGGCTTCCAAAGCTTTCATTGCTCCTATAGCTGTAAGATCATTTGAACAAACAATTGCCGTGGGGATTGTTTTTTCTTTTAATATTTTTTGAACCGTTCTATAACCGCCCTCTATTTTATGGTCTCCCTCGAATATTTTATAGTTCAAATCGATATTTTTATGTTTTTTTATTGCGTCTATAAAATTCCTGGTTCTTATTTTTGCTGTTTTCAACGTTTTCGGGCCGCTTATAAAATGGATGTTTCGATGTTTAAGAGAAATCAGGTGAGCGACAGCTTCCGCTATACCGACTTTATAATCAAAATAAAGACTATCCACGCTTATATTTCTTTTGCCCCAATCAACCAGTACAAAATTTACGTCTGTATCCATGAGCTGATTTATTATAGAACTGTCTACCTGGCTTGAGGCAAAAATTATTCCATCTATTTTCCTTTTTACCAAAGCTCCTATTGATCTTAAACCTTTTTCAATATCGTAATCAGTGTTACATAAGAATACATTATAATCATTCTTTACAGCTAATTCCTCTACTCCCTGGACAAGTTCCGGATAGAATGGGTTTCTAATATCGGAAATAACCAGACCGATAGATTGTGTTTTCCCTGTAGCAAGGCTCCTGGCAAGCAAGTTGGGCTGATATTTTAATTTTTTCATTACTTCAAGTACTCTTTTTTTTGTCTCAGGCATTACAAACCTTGTCTCATTTATTACATGTGAGACTGTGGTCGGAGAAACCTTCGCTATTCTTGCTATGTCATTGTAATTAACCATTGCACACCCCTAACGTCTATAAAATAGAGTAAGCGCTTGCGCAATACTCATTCTATCATAACTGTGTTTAGAAAAAAATATAAATCGACCAGACAAAAAACTTTTAAATTATTAAGTAATATTAATACCTGATAAGAAGACATTAAATAAATTATATATCTAAGATTTGTATTTTTATAAAAGAAAAAATTAACTTATAATCATAATATATAGAAAATTATAATTTATTATTTTTCTTTTACATATTAATTTAAGAAAAACATGAATAAAATACTTTTATATTCAAAAAATAAAAAAAATATAAAAAAAATAATGGGTATTAAAAATCCTGAAGGTTTCAATATAAAGATAGAAGAAACATTTGATAACCTTCAAACCCCGCCTGAAAATATTTATATAATTATTCTGGATATTACTTCTAAAAATGAAGGCAGCGATATCCCTATTAAAAATATCATTGAAATAGCCGATGAACACAATATTGCCAGATTAGTAATACTTAAACCGGATCAAATAAGCTTTCTGTTAGAAGGCGAGACCAGCTTCGATGATTTTATTTTTAATAACCGGCTCGAGGAAGAGTTTCTTCTAAGAATAAAGATTATCCTTCAAAAAAAGGACCTTTTACCTTCCAAAAACGCCATTATAATAGGAAGTTTGATATTAGATATGGATAAGTTTGAAATAACAGTTGACCTGAAACCTGTAGAGGTCACTTTCAAGGAATTTGAACTTTTAAAAATCCTCATGCAGAACCAGAATAAAGTATTCACCAGAAATAAACTCTTATCTGCAGTCTGGGAGTATGATTTCTATGGCGGCAGCAGAACCGTAGATGTGCATATTCGAAGACTGCGCTCCAAAATCCCCCCACCATATAATCTGATGTTAAAAACTGTCAGGAATGTCGGCTATATGTTCTCACCTCAAATTTAGTTCTTAATAGTTCCAAACTCACAGTATTTAAGCATTTAATAATTAACATACTTTTAACAGAAACGTAACCTCCCCGTAAAGTCAAAGTTGTAAAATACTCTACATTATAAAAAATCAAAGGAGGTTAAAAATGGATAATCCGGCAATTAATCTTGATACCGTGTGGATATTGTTTACTGCATTTCTGGTATTTTTCATGCAGGCCGGGTTTGCAATGGTAGAAACAGGATTCACCAGGGCCAAAAATTCCGTAAATATTCTTATGAAAAATCTGATTGATTTTTGTGTGGGAAGTGTTTTATTTTTTCTAATTGGCTTTGGATTAATGTTCGGTAAAGATGCAGGAGGGTTTATCGGGACCGATAGTTTTACTATCTCAATAATCGGACAGTCAGACACTTCAAATTTTGCTTTCTGGATATTCCAGACCGTATTTGCAGCTACTGCAGCTACTATCGTTTCCGGTGCTGTTGCCGAAAGGATCAAATTTAAAAATTATTTGATTTATTCCGTATTTATATCAGTTCTAATATATCCTATAGTGGGTCACTGGATCTGGGGCGGCGGGTGGCTGGCAGATCTGGGTATGATTGACTTTGCCGGTTCTACAGTAGTTCATTCCGTGGGCGGCTGGGCAGGTCTTGCCGGAGCTATAATGCTTGGTCCAAGACTCGGTAAATATAACAGGGACGGGTCCTCGAATGCTATAACCGGTCACAATATTCCGCTTGCGGCACTTGGAGTATTTATTTTATGGTTCGGGTGGTATGGATTTAATCCGGGAAGTACTCTTTCAGCAAGCAGCCCCGCCATATCTACCGTAGCAGTTACAACCACCCTTGCTGCTTCAACAGGAGCACTGGCAGCAATGTTCTTTACCTGGATAAGATACAAGAAACCGGACGCTTCTATGACCCTTAACGGTGCACTGGCCGGATTAGTTGGTATTACTGCCGGATGTGCAGTTGTATCGCCATACAGCGCAATGATTATCGGCAGTTTGTGCGGAATAATTGTATGTATATCCGTAGAACTATTTGATAAGAAGTTTAAAATCGATGATCCCGTAGGAGCAGTATCCGTTCATGGTGTTTGCGGTCTCTTCGGTACTTTATTTGTAGGTCTTTTCGCACAGTCAAAATATGGGAGTCTTGCAGGATTTGAAGGTGTAAATGGATTGTTTTTTGGTGGTGGATGGAAATTACTGCTTACCCAGTTTACCGGTGCAATCAGCGTATTTGTATGGACTTTTGTAACAATGCTCTTGTTATTCTTTTTGATCAAGAAAACAATAGGGCTAAGGGTGTCCAGAGAAACAGAACTTAAAGGTCTTGATATTGATGAACACGGCATGGAAGCATACAGCGGATTTCAAATATTCCAGAATGATTAGAATTATTATAGATTTTATATAAAGAGGTGATAAAAAATGAAACTAATTATTGCAATGATACAACCGCATAAATTGCCCGATGTGAAAAAAGAATTATTTGATGCAGAAGTTTATAAAATGACCATAACCAATGTTCTCGGTTGCGGCCAGCAAAAAGGATATAAGGAAACATACAGGGGAGTTATACATGAAGTCAATCTTCTCAAAAAAATCAGATTGGAAATAGCAGTAAACGAAGATTTTGTAGAACCCACCATCGAAGCAATAAAAAAGGGTGCCTATACCGGGAATATTGGTGATGGCAAGATATTAATTCTCGATCTGCCAAAGTGTATCAGAATTCGGACAGGAGAGGAGGGAGAAAAAGCAATAGGTTAGAGTCAGATTGATAAATTAAAATCCGGAAAAGATTTAACATATATTTAACATGCCGCGTACATAAATTTTATAAAAATTAAGATATAATATTTAAAACTTAAATATTAAATTTTCAGTAAAAATAAAAAGGAAGTGAAATATGAAAACCGATAGCAAGATGAAAGAATTTGTATTAAAAAAAGTCCATGACAATAATGTAAAATTCATAAGATTATGGTTCACGGACGTCCAGGGTATTCTAAAGAGTTTTTCTATAACGAAAGAGGAGCTCGAAGGGGCACTCGATGAAGGAATGGGATTTGATGGTTCATCTATCGAAGGATTCTCCAGGATAGAAGAAAGCGATGTCATCGCTTTACCAGATCCGAACACCTTTCAGCTGTTGCCCTGGAGCCCTAAGGAAAATGGGGTTGCAAGAATGTTTTGTGATGTTTTAAATCCCGATGGTTCCCATTTTAAAGGTGACCCGAGATGGGTACTGAAAAAAGAACTTAAGAAAATAAGTGAATCGGGATATACATATTATATCGGACCGGAACTCGAATATTTTTACTTTAAATCCGACAAAGGTAAACCTGAAACACTTGATAGAGGCGGATATTTTGATATAACCACTCTTGATGCCGCAAGCCCGCTCCGAAGGGATACCATTCTTTATCTTGAGTCCATGGGTATAGGTGTCGAATATTCACACCATGAGGTAGCCCCTTCCCAGCATGAGATAGACTTGAGATATACCGATGCCCTGACCATGGCAGATAATGCAATGACCTACAGATTGGTGGTCAAGGAAGTTGCAACAAGAAACGGAGTTTATGCAACATTCATGCCCAAACCTATATTTGGGGTCAATGGCAGCGGTATGCATACCCATCAATCATTATTTAAGGGTGACAAAAATGCCTTTCACGATCCTAAAGATAAATACAACCTGTCAGCTATAGGTAAACAATTTATTGCAGGATTGCTTCGCCACAGTAAGGAAATAGTTGCAATAACAAACCAGTGGGTGAATTCCTATAAAAGACTTGTACCCGGTTATGAAGCTCCCGTTTATATCTCGTGGGCAAGAAGAAACAGGTCTACTCTTGTGAGAGTCCCAATGTATAAGCCCGGGAAAGAAAAATCGACAAGAGTCGAATTTAGATGTCCGGATCCGGCATGCAATCCATATCTTTCGTTCAGCCTTATGCTGGCTGCCGGAATGGATGGCATAAAAAATAAATATCCTTTACCCGACCCAATAGAAGAAAACATTTTTGAAATGGATATAGAAAGAAGAGAAAAAGCAGGAATCGAAACACTTCCCGACAACCTCTTCGAAGCTTTAAAGTATTTTGAAAAAAGCAAGCTAGCAAGAGAAACCCTTGGCGACCATATCTTCTTTAAATTTATCGAAAATAAAAAAATCGAATGGGACAGATATAGGATGCAAGTGACGGATTACGAACTGGATAATTACTTGCCTATTTTATAAAATTACAGCCTGTTAAATAGGTAATAAAATATGATAAAAAAATATCCGGCCTTCTTTCCATGTAGGGCCGGATTTAATTTTAACTGTTTGATTAACCGGAGGATTTATGGATTAAAATGAAATTATCCAAAATTACTCAATTAACGTTAGCAGCAGGCTCAGAATAACACAGAACCCGCCTGCTACAAGCATTTTTATTCCGCTTATAATAAGATTGACCCGGGAAATTTTACCCAAAAATAGACCCATTCCAAATAATATTAAAAATGCCAGTGCAAAACCACTGTAATAACAAATATCTATCGGAATATATTTCCCAAAAAGAAACGGGATCAAAGGAATAAACGCAGTTAATACCGGTGATAATCCATTTGTGAAAGCAAGGACGATAGCGGCAAACTTCTGTGCCCGCGATATTATGGTTTTATCCAGATCGTGAAGAGTCGATTCTTCCAGATCATCGATTTCTCTCTTCCTTTCGGCAGTTTCGCTATAATAGGCACTCCAGATTCCGGAAACGCCGAGAGAAATTATTATTGCGGTACCCGCTATGATAACATGTTTATATTCCTCGATTCCAATAATAAAACTCCCCACTAAAATACCGATACTGGTGATCACCCCATCAAAACCATTAATTGCAAAATATCTTCTTACTATACTCGAGATATTTGCAATTCTATTATATGTCTTTATCAGTTCTATATAAGTCAAAAAACTATTTCTTATCTTCTTAATCCTTGATCTTTGATCTTCTTCTACTGCCAAAACAATTCTTTCTTTTTGCTAATTAATATTAATATATCCATCACTTTTATGACAAATTTTATCAGATACCTTTTAAGAAATCACCAGACTACCTCTTTCTTTTATAATTTTATCCAGTACGAAACCTGCTCTATAGGAAGATCTTGTAAATATTCCGCTCTCCACTGCTTTAAAACCAAAACTCATGGCCAATTCTTTTATACTTTCAAATTCTTCAGGCTTATAATATTTCTTTACCGGAATATTCGATAGTGAAGGTCTGAGATATTGGCCTATAGTCACTATATCACAGTTTGCTCCCTTTAAATCTGCCAGTAATTCTTCCACTTCTTCCCTGCTTTCCCCGAGCCCAAGCATAAATCCTGACTTCGTGTAAATATCAGGCCTAAACAGTTTAGAAAATTTTAATACAGCAAGAGAAGTTTTATAATTTGAATTCTTCCTGGCTGCAGGGAAATTTCTTTTTATTGTCTCTATATTATGACCCAGTACATCGGGATTCCTCATAAGAACAACCTTCAAGTTATCGGTATTTCCTTTAAAATCGGGAACCAGACACTCTATTTTTGAAAAAGGATTTAATCTTTTTATTTCACTTATAGTTTTTGCAAAATGAGAACTTCCGCCATCGGGCAGATCATCTCTGGTCACAGAAGTAATTACAGTATACTTTAATCTCATTTTCTTTACTGCAGATGCTATTCTTGAGGGTTCATCTTCATCAAGGATTTGAGGTTTTCCGGATCTTATTCCGCAGAAACCACAATTACGGGTACAGGTATCCCCCATCAACATGAAGGTCGCTATTTTTTTCCCAAAACATTCAAAAATATTCGGGCAGCCGGCACTCTGACAGACAGTATTTAAATGTAAATCATAAAGGAGATTTTTAATCTGCTTGATTTTAAAGTTATTCAGGTTGACTCTCTTCTTGAGCCAATCCGGCGTGCTACTTGACAATTCTACTCACAATTCTTTCAAGATCTCTAATGGAGCCAAACTCTATTACAATTTTCCCCTTTTTTTTGCTCATTGATACTTTAGCGGGAGCATTCAAGTGCTCGGATAATTTCTGGGATATTTCGGGAAATTTACTTAATTGCAATACTTTTTTATCCTTTTTACCTTCGACTGTTTCTTTTTTCTTAATTGCTATTTTTTCTACATCTCTTACGCTGAGGTCGTTTTTTATTATGAGATTTGCGATTTTTAGCCTTTCCTCTTCCCCGTCTATTGCCAGTATCGACCTCGCATGTCCCTCGCTTATCTTTCCTTCGTTTATCAATTTTTGGATTTCCAGGGGGAGCGAGATCAATCTCAATAAGTTTGTTATTGTTACCCTGCTTTTTCCAACCCTTTTTGAAAGTTGGTCATGGGTCATCTTAAATTCATCTATAAGTTGTTTAAACGTATGAGCTTTTTCCATGGGGCTTAAGTTATCTCTATGAATGTTTTCAATAAGAGCCATTTCAAGGGAAGATATATCATCAACATCTTTAACTATTATAGAAGGAATTGTATTAACACCGATCTTTTTAGTGGCTCTGTATCTTCTCTCTCCGGTAACAATTTCATATTTTTCTTCTTCACCCAATCTCCTTACAACTATCGGCTGGATGACCCCAAATTCCTTTATTGATTCGGAAAGCTCAGCAAGTGATTCATCGTCAAACCTGCTCCTGGGCTGATTTTTGTTTGGGATAATCTTATCCAATGGCAGTTCAACTATTGTATTTGATTCACCTTCCATAGATTTGTCTATGCTTGGAATTAAAGCACCAAGTCCCCTGCCTAAACCTCTTCTAGCCATTTTCAATCACTTCCTTTGTAAAATTGTTGTAAGCTTCTGCCCCTTTGCAATGAGGATCATAATCTATTATGGGTTTGCCGTAACTGGGGGCCTCACTCAGCCTCACGTTTCTTGGGATCACTGTCTTATATACTTTTTCCGAGAAATAATTTTTGACTTCCTCTATGACCTGCTCTGCAAGTTTTATTCTTGGATCATACATGGTCATTATAGCTCCCTTTATTTTCAAGCCATCATTAAGATTTTTTTTAACCAGATTTATTGTATTTAAAAGTTGACCAAGTCCTTCAAGTGCATAATACTCGCATTGTATTGGTATAATAACCTCTCTGGCCGCTGTTAATGCATTAATAGTCAAAAGCCCCAGCGCCGGCGGACAATCGATAAGTATGAAATCATAATCTTTTTCAATCTTAATTATGGCTTCTTTCAATCTAAACTCTCTTTTCAGGCTCGGAACCAGTTCAATTTCTGCTCCGGCAAGCTGTATTGATGATGGAAGAAGTCTTAGATTTTTATATGAGGTATCTATAATTATTTCATCCGGCTCACTGTCATGAATCAATATATCATATATTGACTGTTTTACATCCGATGGATTTACGCCCAGACCGCTCGTTGAATTACTTTGCGGATCGAGATCTATAAGTAAAGTTTTGTAGCCATAAGAGCTTAAATATGCAGATACATTTACTGCTGTTGTACTTTTACCCACACCACCTTTTTGATTTGTAAAAGCAATTATTCTGCTCAACCGTTTTTTATTTACCGTTTCGTCCTGTTTTTTATTTTTGATTATCATATCAAAAAATTTCAATTTATGGATCACCTGCTTACTAATTTAATGCATATAATCATTTGCACATTTACATAATAAAACAAATGATAGGTTACTGCAATGGCCTCTTAACTATTTTATTATAAGCTCGTGGATATATTACCGGAGATTTTAATACTTTCTTTATTACCAGAAAAGTCCTGTATTCATTTAAATAAGGGACCTCTACTTCTAACAAATTATCTACCTTCCCCCCCAATTTTGAGATAACTTCCCTGTTGCTTTCCAGTTCGGTGAATATTTTTTTACTTTTATAAAATATAATTTTACCATTTATTCTACAAAATGGAATTGTTAATTCACTTAAAATATTTAAACCGGCAACGGCTCTCGCCAGAACTACATCGAAAGTTTCTCTATATGGGGCTTCATTGCCCAGCTCCTCTGCCCTGCCTCTGATAATCCTGACATTTTTTAATCCTAATTCCTCTACTATCATATTTAAGAAATTGATTTTTTTTAATGTTTTATCCAGCAGATAAAATGTTTTATTCTTTAAAAAAATAGACAAAAGCGCTCCGGGTAATCCTGCCCCTGTTCCCAAATCAAGTACTTTCCGTACATGATCTCCATTATCAAAAAACATATTTCCATATTTAAGTATCGAGATAGAATCCAGGATATGCCTTATAAGGATGCCTATTTTATCCTTGGTACCAATAAGATTGAATTTATGATTATACTCATAAGCTAAATTTAGATATTTTTCCAGAATCCTGATATGGTCCTGAGAAAAGCTGATGCCGAGATCTGCAAGTGATTCTTTTAAAATATCGGAAGTATTCAATTAAACACCTTCTTTGATCTACCCTTTAAATTTAACATGATTATTGATATATCTGCCGGTGATACTCCTGCGATCCTTGAAGCCTGGCCAAGAGTATTTGGCTTGATTTTTGTTAGTTTTTCCTGCGCTTCGTAAGTCAAACCTATTATTTTAAAATAGTCCAGATCCGGTAAAAGATAATATCTTTCCAGATTCCCTAATTTTTTAATTTCTGCCAGCTGCCGGTTTATATAACCTTCGTATTTTGTTCTGATTTCTGCCTGCTCAAGCACTCTCTTATCATAGTTGCTTCTTTTACCGATAAAATAGTCCAATACATCATAAATTCTGACTTCAGGTCTTTTTAAAAGTTTATAAATATTTAAGGGGGTATCAATGGAGCTGGTTCCGATCTTTTTAAGTATTTCATTATTCTTTTTATCCGGATTTAAAATAATATTTTTTAATTTTGACACCAGTTTATTTGTTTTTTCTTCCTTTCTTCTTACTTTCTCATACTGGTCATCTGTTATCAGCCCTATTCTATTACCCAATCCACACAATCTCATATCGGCATTATCGGACCGTAATGTCAGCCTGTATTCAGCTCTGGAAGTATACATCCTGTAAGGTTCTATAAGATTTTTGGTAAGAAGATCGTCTATTAAAACTCCTATATAACTGGTATCTCTGGTCAGCATCATTTGTGATCTGCCCTGTATCTTAAGTGACGCATTTATTCCGGCAACAAGCCCCTGTGCCGCTGCCTCTTCATACCCTGAAGTACCGTTTATCTGGCCCGCAAAATATAAATTTTCTATGTTTTTCGATTCCAGAGTATAATTCAGTTGACTCGGAATTATATAATCATACTCTACTGCATAACCGGGTCTTATTATTCTGGCATTTTCCAATCCTTCAACAGTATTTACTATTTTTTGCTGTATTTCTGCGGGCATACTTGTAGTAAGTCCCTGAAGATACATCTCACAGGTATGTGTCCCCTCCGGTTCAATAAAAACCGGGTGTCTTTTTTTCCCGGGGAAATTTATAACTTTTCTATCTATAGAAGGGCAGTGCCTTGGTCCGTGGGTATCAACCATCCCGGATCTTATCGGTGATTTCTCTATATTTTCCGCGATAATTTTATGGGTTTTCTTATTTGTGTAGGTAAGATAACAATCAGTGTTTTCGTATATCTTTTCTTCATCCCAGAATGAAAAGCTTAAAGGTTCTCCATCTCCATATTGAACAATTGTTTTAGAAAAATCCACTGTTCTTTTATCGACCCTCGGAGAAGTAGCTGTCTGAAATCTGCCTATATCAAAATTAAGATCAATTAAGTTCCTGGTTAAATTCATCGCAGGATATTCCCCCATCCGTCCGGCTTTATAATCTTTTTCCCCTATTATTATTCTTCCTCTCAAAAAAGTACCGGCAGTAATTACTACTGATTTCCCCTCGAAAATTAATCCGCTTTCTGTTTCAACCCCAAATGCCTTATTATTTTTAACAAGTATTTTATTTATTGTTCCCTGTCTTAGAGTTAATCTCTGAGTATTTTCAAGGATTTTCTTCATCTCAATTTCGTATTTATTCTTGTCTATCTGTGCCCTTAGCGCCTGGACTGCTGGACCTTTTCTTCTGTTCAGTACCTTTATCTGTATTAGAGTATTATCGGCTATCTTTGCCATCTGTCCGCCCAGTGCGTCCAGTTCCCTGACCAGCTGACTCTTCCCTAATCCTCCTATTGATGGATTACAGGGCATTAAAGCAATTTTATCGACATTAATCGTTAGCAGTATAGTTTTTAGCCCCAATCTTGCAGATGCCAGTGCCGCTTCGCAGCCCGCATGCCCGGCACCTACGACTATTATGTCATACTTCATTTTCAACCACTCAATATCTATTGAATAATATATGTTTCACGTGAAACATCGTTATTTATTTATTATGTTTCTCATGATTTTCTCTGCTCTTTCATCAGAGCCAATACTTAATAGAATCTTCATCATTTTATTAACATCACTGGAATCATCGTTGCAAAAATCTTCATTATTTATTATTAATCTTCCGCTGCGGGACCTTTTTGATTCTTTCTCTGTCAGGATGCTTATTAGCTGTCCCGTATAGCCATCATCCCTATTTACAACAATACTGTTAAGGTTTCTCGCTTTTCTGGATGCATTGATCCCTGCAATTAGTCCCTGTACGGCTGACTCTTCGTAACCAGTGGTTCCGTTTATCTGGCCGGCGAAGAAAAATCTATTAAGGGTTTTACTTTCCAGATTTCCTTTTAGTTGATAAGGAAGCAAATAGTAGTATTCTATTCCATAGCCGGGTCTGGTTATTTCCACACCCTCAAAATTTTTAATTTTTCTTAACATTTCAACCTGTACCTCTTCCGATACTGCAGTTTCAAGACCATTCAGATATGCTTCTTCTGTATCTCTACCAAATGGTTTTATTGAGACCTCTATATTCTGAATATCCTCTTTTTTCAATATTCTATCTTCTATTGAAATGGCATCTTTTGATATATCAGTATAATTACTGATTCCATTATCTTTAATGCTGGCTACATGTCTCCGTAAAAATCCGGAAAAATCTTTTTCTATATAAGTCGTATAAAAATAGACCTGCTCTCTCTTTATAAAATTACTTTCATGTGAAAATGTCCATTTCTTCCTGCTATATTGCTGCTTTTTCAGATTACTCAAATCAATTGATTTTTTATCCACTACGGGAGCGGCATAATTCTTTAATTTCCCGAATTTGAAATCAAAATTTTTCAAACCACCCAGCAGCTTTTTTGAGCATATTTCGCCCTGCCTCCCTGCTTCTATCATATAATCGCCCCAGAAAATTCTTGCTTTAAGGAAAGTACCGGTGCATATAATGATAGACCTGCAGGAGTACACAATCTCATCACTTGTGTATAAGAAATATCCGCTTTTATATTCTTCTACATTTACCGCGAGCCCCTGCCTTAAATCTAAATTGCTTTGCTTTTCCAGTACTTCTTTCATTGAAAGAGAATACCCTTTTCGATCAACTATTGCCTGAAAGGCCGCATTGGTCTTATTTTCCGTATTTTTGAGTTCTTTAAGATGAATTAAATTTTTATCTATATTTTTTGAGATCTCTCCGCCCAGTATATCTGCTTCTCTTAACAGTTGGCTCTTTCCGGCACCTCCCACGGTACTGCCATAAGGCATAATAGCTATACTATCCATATTTATTGATACAAGTAGAGTCCTGGAACCATTTCTTGCAGAACTAAGAGCTGCCTCACAACCTGCATGTCCGCTACCTATTACCACTACATCATATATATTTTCGTTTTTTGTTTTTATTCCCATATCTGAATATTATAAATGTTTCACGTGAAACATTTTCGCCAAATATCCTTATTATATTGTTTTTTGACGCTTTATTTACCTATGCAGAATTGACTGAATATCTTTTCCAGAATATCCTCTCTCGCAGTTTCACCTATTATCTCTCCCAGCAGTTCAAATGCAGTCTTTAAATCATATGAAGGAAATTCTTCGGACATCCTGTCTTTTACTGCTTCCATTGCACTATTTAAAGATTTATTTACTTCTTCTAATATCTCTTTATGCCTTCTGTTAATAATGATTTTTTCCTCCAGATCGATATCTCCATTACCAAATATCACAGATTTTATTTTATTTTCTAACTCCTTAATTCCTTTTCCTTTTAATGCAGAAATCTTTATAACATCTCTTTCATCAAAATAATTCTTGATCCTTTCTATTTCCAGCTTTTGTTTTAAATCTATTTTATTTATACAGCAAATAATGCTTTTACCTTTTATTTTATTTATTATTTGCAAATCCATTTGCTCCAACTTCCTGTTTCCGTCTAGGACCAGTAGAATCAACTCGGCTTCGTCAATATGTTTTAAACTCTTGTCTACTCCTATTTTTTCTATCGTGCTTCTTGTTTTTCTTATCCCGGCTGTATCGACCAGGATGAGCGGTATTCCTTCAACATACAATATTTCCTCCACTGCATCCCTCGTCGTTCCGGGAATTGGAGTCACTATTGCCTTTTCTTTCCTGGAGAGTAAATTCAGTAAGCTTGATTTCCCTACATTCGGTTTCCCGATAATTGCAATTTTGACACCATTCTTTATAATCTCTCCCTTTTTTTCGTTTATTATCAATTCTTCAAGTTCTGTAACTAATTTTTTTATTTCTTTTGTGATTTCCTGATATGGCGTTACTTCCAGGTCTTCTTCAATAAAGTCTACCGAGGCTTCCAGTTGTACGCGTATATCCAGAAGATTTTTTCTCAGTCTCTTTATCTCTTCTTTAATATTACCCCTTAAATTCTTCGCTGCGAGCCTCAGGCTTTGTTCTGTTCTTGATCTTACCAGATCTATAACCGCTTCCGCTTGTGATAGATCTATTCTGCCATTTAAAAAAGCTCTTTTCGTAAATTCTCCCGGATCCGCTATTCTTGCACCGTTTTCAATACATAATTCCATCGTTTTAGTAGTAGCAATTATTCCACCGTGACAGTTTATCTCTACAACATCTTCCCGGGTATATGAACCAGGGTTTTTCATTACCGTAACAATTACTTCATCAATGAAATAGCCCTCATTATCAATAATATGTCCGTAAAGCATGTTATACGTACCAATATTTTTGATCTTCTTTTTATTTTTTGCTTTAAATATCTTGTCAGCAATAAAAATCGACCTGCTGCCACTTAATTTGACTATGCCAATCGCAGCTTCACCGGCTCTTGTACCTATAGCTATTATAGTATCGTATATTTCCGCTTTCATTTTTACACTTGTCTCCTGTGGTACTTTTAAAATTTCTGATCTTATTATATTTAATATTTATATTTATTCAAAAATAAAGCCAACAAAAAAATGGCACACTTCGGTGCCATTTTATATTTTTAATAATCTCTATATTTTCTATTTGCTGCTCTTTATTGGATAAATTATTATTCTTCTGTTCGGTTCATCGTATCTGCTTCTTGTTGTCACGTTGCTAAATCTTGCGAGCAGATTATGTATTATTTTTCTCTCGTAAGAATCCATCGGTTTTAATGCTATTTTTCTTCCTTCGTTAATTGCTTTTTTTGCCATAAATATCGCAGTTTTTTTTATCCCATCAATTCTTTTTTTTCTATAGTCTTTTATATCTATTATTATATTCCTATCTACAAATTTTTTTCTCTTCCCAATCAAGTTTATAATATACTCAAGTGCCTGTATATTCTTCCCGTCCCGGCCTATAACGATTCCCAGATCCTCGCCCTGGACCGATAGCCTTAGTTCTTCCGAATCTGCTTCAATCTTTACTTCTTCTCCGGGACATATGAGTTTTAATATTTTTTTTAAAATCACTTTTGTTTTTTCAAGCCCATTACTCTCTATATCTTTTTCTTTTACTATGTCTTTTTCTTTTACTATATTTTTAGGAGTATTTTCTACTAACCTGTTTCTTTTTTGTTCTTCTTCCAGTAATTCTACAAATGCATTTACAGCATCTTTTATACTTTTATCTTCGGTCATTTATGGCACCTCCTGAGATATAAGTATTATCTTTTCTTTTTCCTTTTCTTTTTTAATTTTCTTCTTATTGATTTCTTTTCTTCTTCGCTTATTTCGACACTTCCCGCAAGACTTGCCTTTTCCTGTTTTAATTCTTCTTTTACTTTTTCTTTTTTAACAAGTTTATTTACGAGCCCCTGCTGGCCAATGGACCACGCATTTGTTGTTACCCAATATATCAATATTCCCGATGGGAATTGCCATGATATAAACCCAAATACTAAGGGCATTATAAACATGATCTTCGACTGTCTGGCATCCGTTGTTGTCATCTTCATTGACAGAAACATTGTGGCAACCATTAAAATGACCAGGATGAAATAAGGATCCATTTTATTTAAATTCATCCATAAGAAATTATAATTGGGATTTGCGACTCCGGTCAGGGTAAATTCCGAAGCAGATCGAATTCCTGCCAGTCCTATGTTTATACTATTAGAAACACCCTCCAGGTTAAAACCTCCTAAAACATTTGTTACAATTTCAGAGGGGTTTCGGAGTGCCTGGAACAATGCAAAAAATACAGGCATCTGAAAGAGTAGAGGCAAGCATCCCGCCAGCGGATTTACATTATTTTTCTTATAAAACTCCATTGTCTCCTGCTGCAGCTTTTGCTTGTCATCTTTATATTTTTTTTGCAGTTCTTTAAGCTCCGGCTGTATTTTCTGCATTTTTGCCATAGACCTGGTCTGGCTTATGGTAAGGGGGACAAGGACTATCCTTACTATTATAGTCAGTAGTATTATAACTATGCCGTAATTCGCAACTACATGATTATATAAAAAAATAACTATGTACTCTAATCCATGCTGGATTGGGCTTAATATTTGTAATAACCAATTCAATTTATAACCTTTCTTTTATTTTACAGGATCATATCCACCTTTATTGAAGGGATTGCATCTTAATATTCTATACATTGATTTAATACTGCCTTTAAATACGCCATATTTACTAATAGCGCCGACTGCATATTCTGAACAGGTAGGGTAGAACCTGCAGCTTTTTGGCAATACGGGCGAGATATATTTTTTATAAACCTTAATTAAAAAAATTAGTATTTTCTTCACGATTAAACCAGTGATAGATTATTATTTACAGTTGGCCGGTAAGAAATGACGTCAACGTATTTTCCAGTATCTTCTTTATTTCTAATAAGCTTGCAGTAATAATGATCGGTTTAGCTGCAATCAAAACATCTAAATTGTTGAAACTTTCTATTTCAACTTTTCTTAAAGCTTCTCTTAACACTCTTTTAATTTTATTTCTTAGAACGGCTCCGCCTATTTTTTTACTTACTCCTAATCCGATTCTTACGGGTCCACCAATTTCTGCTCTTTTGTATATATATAACTTTAAATATTTATCCCTTTTGCATGAACCTTCTTTTATTACCCTTGAAAAATCACTTTTTCTTTTAAGTGTTTCAAATTTGATATTAGTCTTCCTTTTTCATCTTTAAGCAGAAAGCTTTTTTCTTCCTTTTTTTCTCCTGCACGCAATTACAGCTCTGCCGGCTTTGGTTTCCATTCTTATTCTGAAGCCATGAACCTTTTTCCTTTTCCTTGCGTTCGGCTGAAATGTCCTTTTCATTTTTTACCCAATCTATATATTGTTGTTTTCAGTCAAGTAGTAGATTATACATTTTAATCTTTCTAATATCAAGGTTACCGCATCTAAATAAGATGTGCCTTTAAGCCTTTTTATTTTCGTCTTTTCTTTAGAGCGCGTTATTTATTCAAACACTTGTTCTGGTGAAAGACCCTTCCTGAAAATGAAATTTTTTTTATATATATTATGGTGCAATTTCTCATAGTATTTCAAAAATTTCAACAACTTATCAACACCTGTTGAAAAAAATGTTGAAAACTTAAAAAACTTCACTAAATCACATGTCAGATGATTTTGCTCCGTAGGATTTGTCATACAATCTAGTAGCTTTTTCCTTGTTAAAATATTATTATTAATCTGTTGAAAACCTTAAGCTTCTGAAAAGAAAATGAAAAGCAATATCGTTGATTGATATGTTTTCTGTTAAATAAAACAATTCGCATTTAAAGTTGACATTAATAATGCCTGACGAAAATACTAAACCAAATAATGCTGCCGATTCCAACAAAATCTATGGAAACATTGAAAAAATACCGGTCAGAATCGCAATCTATGACAATATGCGGAGCATTCCAAGGATAGTGAATCTCAGCTATGATAATATTGCGGACTTCATTAATGAAACCACCCAAAAAACCTATAGTCTATCCCATGAGATTGGCGGAAGAATTCCTTATACAATAATAAAAGAGATAATAGAGAATCTTATACACGCAGATTTCAAAGAAGTTGTGATTACTGTGTTGGAAAGGGGAGACCATATAATCATAACGGACCAGGGACCGGGAATCGAAGATAAAGAAAAAGCTTTCCTGCCGGGATATACTTCCGCTACGAGTAAAATGAAAGAATACATCAGGGGAGTGGGTTCGGGTTTTCCTATAGTAAAAGAAACTATAACTTTTTCCGGGGGATCTATCGATGTAAAAGACAATATAAAAAAGGGGACGGTAATATCTTTAAAACTTGGACAGCCTGAAAAGAGTGAGAGCGTAAAGGATACGGAAATCAAGACAACCGGTGAGACGATACCTGTTATTCCCGACGAGGATAAAAAAACTCCGGCGGATGGCATAGATAAATTTGACCATAAAGCATTATCCGACAGACAAAATAAGATCCTTTTTGTGATCCTGGAACTGGAAGAAGCCGGGCCTTCTACGATAGCCAGCGAACTGGGCTTTAGTCTCTCTACTTCATACCGGGAATTAATCTACCTGGAAAAGAACAAAATGCTTGCCTCCGGCAGCAGCGGCAAGAGAAAATTATCTAAAAAAGGCTTAAAATACCTTGAATATTATTCAAATACTATTTAAGATTAGAGTACTATGTCGGACTTACAAAACATCTGGAAAAATACTCTCGAAGATATTAAAAACAATATTAATCTCCCTACATATAAAGCCTGGTTCGAACATATAACACCTCTTTCGTTAAAAAAAAACTGTTTAACGGTTTCAGTCGGCAGCAGCTTTGCAAAAGAGTGGCTTGAGTCCAGATACTCTAATCTTCTATCCGAATCAATAAAAAGAGTGACCAACAATTCATGTAAAATAAAAATTGTTACTGCTCCCGGAAGTTCCGAAAATACCAGCGGCAAATATGATACCTATATTGGCGAAACCTCAAAAGAGGAAGAGTATCCCTTTAAACAAAACAAAAATTCTCTTTTCAATTCAAAGTATACTTTTGATACATTTATCGTTGGAAGCAGCAACAGGTTTGCCTGTACCGCCTCTCTTGCGGTCAGCGAGAATCCTGGTAAAGCTTATAATCCATTGTTTATTTACGGGGGAGTGGGGTTGGGGAAGACGCACCTTCTGCATGCAATCGCACAATATACGATGCAGCTGCATCCCAATAAAACTATAAAATATGTTTCGGCCGAAAGATTTCTTAATGATTTTATTAATGCTCTCCGTTATAAAAACATCTTTTCTTTTAAAGAAAGCTATAGAAACAACGATGTTTTGCTTGTCGATGATATACATTTTCTCGAGGATAAGGAGGCCAGCCAGGAAGAATTTTTTCATACATTTAACGCTCTTCATGATACTAACCGGCAGATAGTCCTCTCGAGCGACAGGGCGCCAAAAAATATTTCCACTCTTGAGGAAAGACTCCGGTCCAGGTTTGAATGGGGCCTGGTAACAGATATCAAGCCGCCGGACCTGGAAACAAGACTGGCAATTTTAAAAAATTATTCTAAAAGAGAAAATATCTCGGCTTCTGATGATATATTAAATTTAATTGCCGAAAAAATTACTTCTAACATCAGAGAGCTGGAAGGTTCCCTTACAAGAATAGTTGCTTTTGCTTCCCTTACCGATTCCAAGCCGGATTTAAACATGGCCAAAAACATACTAAAAGATATTTTACCCGACGACATAGAACACAAAATAAGTATTCAAACAATTATTAAAGAAGTATCAAGATATTTCTCCATACCCATAAATGATATTATAAGTGCTAAAAGGAATAAATTCATATCACATGCGCGCCAGCTGGCAATGTATCTATCCAGAGAGCATACCAGCAGTTCTTTGCCCAGAATCGGAAAGTCTTTTGGGAACCGTGACCATTCAACTGTAATATACGCAGTCTCAAGAATCGCAAATCTTATAAATACCGATAAAACTGTCTACGTGCAGATTCAGGAAATTACCAACAAGATAAAGACGTCTGCATAAAACCTTACTTCGCATGTTTAAAACCTGTTTATAACAAAGATAGTTTTTAACAATTGACTGTTTTTTTGGTTTAAAACTAAACGTTTTCATTTTTTTATATATTTCCTTTACGACTTTGAACAGCTTTGAACCATATTATCAACAGGTGTCGTTGTAGAACCGTCAGCAATTCACTATCTTTTTTACCATTCCAACAGTCTCAACAGGTATTATAACTATTACTAGCTATTTAAATTAAACATTATATATAATAAAATATGTTTATATTTCAAATATTAAAAGAAATTAGAGGGTTATAATGAAATTTCAAACTACAAGAACCGACCTTCTGGAAACTATTTTATTTGCCAGTAGAGCAATAAGTCCCAAAGTTTCATCGTTTATACTAAACGGGATAATGCTTGATGCCGAAGAGGGCCTAACCGTATATAGTACCGATCTGGAGACAAGCATAAAATGTACAATGGAAGTAAACATTCTTGAAAAAGGAAAAGCAGTCGTACCCGCAAGGATTCTGGCAAACATATTAAAAAGCCTTAAAGAATCAAAAATAGAGCTGGAACTGGATAGGGCAAAGAACCAGGTAAAAATTAGCTGCGAAAAAGCATTTTTTACATTAAACACACTATCTCTGGAAGAATACCCGGTTTTTCCCGAAACAAAAAAAGAAAATTCTTTAAAGATGAACCTGAACAAATTTAAGGAAATGGTATCAAAAGCGGAGAAAGCGGCATCCCTGGACGAAAGCAGGGCAATCCTGACAGGAGTGCTTCTGGAGATAGGGGATGACGTGTTGAGCATGGTGGCAACTGACAGCTACAGGCTTGCCCTGGTTAAAGAAAAAATAGGCGGCGGAAGACAACCGATAAAAGTTGTGGTACCTTCAAAGGTTCTTGATAATATTGTAAAAAGTGAATTTAAGGACGGAGACATAGAAATAAACATCGAAGAAAACCAGGCAAGTTTCTACATGGAAAGTGCCAGTAAAAAAAAGATCATAATGGTGTCAAGATTGCTCTCCGGGAAATTTCCAGAATACAAACAGCTTATTCCTCAGAATATGAAGCACGATATAATAATAGATAAAGAAAAAATGCTTGAGGTGGTAAAGAGGATATCGTCTATCTCGCAGGACAACATACCAATAAAGGTCACTATTGATAAGGGTAAAATAACAGTATCCATGAATATAAGGGAAATCGGAAGCTCCAGCGAGGATTTTGATGTTTCATACGGAGAAGAAAAAATGGAAATAGCCTTTAACCCCGAATTTTTAATCGACGGTATAAATATAATGGATGAGAAGAATATAATATTCTCGATAGAGGAACCTCTTAAACCTATTTTAATAAAATCTGAAAAAAACAAAGGCTTGATTTATTTGCTTATGCCCATCAGGGTCTCCTAGGATATAAACGGCCGGGAAATAAAAGCGAAAATAAAACCATGGAAAAAATAACAAATATAAGTCTATGCGTCATTGGTGCGGGAAGAGTTGGTATAACTATATGTTACATGCTTGCCTTAAAAAAATCACCGGGCGTAAAAGTAAAGGCCATTTCCTCGAGATCGGCGGAATCTTTAAAGAGAGCAAGGAAATTTTTAGGAGGCAGAGCCGCTGATATGATTTTCACCAGGGACAATGCTAAAGCAGCGGCACTTGCAAATTGTATTTTAATATGCACTCCGGATGATTCTATAAGTGCGGTTTGCGATAATATTTTTAAAAACAAAAAAAAGAGTTATCTGAAAGATTATTATGTATTTCATTTCAGCGGATCCAGGACGCTTGCGGTTCTGGATTCTGCTAGAGACGCAGGAGCCGAAACTGCATCCATGCATCCGTTAAAATCTTTTGCTTCTGTAGAAGAAGCCATAAAATCTATGCCGGGAACCGTATTCGGAGTGACTTTTTCAAGTATAAAATCAAAGAAAATAGCGGAATTTCTGGTGAAAACTCTCGGAGGGGAAACCATCGTAGTAGAAAACGAAAAAAAACCACTATATCATGCAGCAGCATGCATCGCTTCAAACTATCTTGTAACTCTTATGGATTATGCCGTATCGATACACAAAAAGATAGGGATAAAGCCGGAGGACTCATTAAAAGGTTTAATAAGTCTGGCGGAGGGGACAGTAGATAACATAAAGAAAATGGGAACAAAGAAATCACTGACCGGCCCGATAGCAAGAGGGGATAAGGGAACCATAAAGAAACATATTGCAGGTTTTAACAAATTTTTTCCGAAAGAGTACGCTGATTTGTATAAAACTATGGGAATGGAGACGAGTAAAATTGCACATCAAAATAAATGGATAGATAAAAACACAGCAGAGGAGTTAAGGGAAATACTCAAGAAATAGAAAGGGAATATTGCCATGTTGAAAAAGATAACGACAAAAGATCTTGTTGGGATGAAAAAGAAGGGCGAAAAAATAACAATGCTAACCGCATATGATTGTCTGATGGCATCGCAGCTGGACGAGTGCGGTATAGACTTGATACTAGTGGGAGATTCTGTGGCAAATGTACTGCTGGGATATAAAAATACTATACCGGTCTCGATGGATGAAATGATCCATCATTGTAAAGCAGTCTGCCGCGGCGCGGAAAGGGCAATGGTAATAGGAGATATGCCATTTATGTCTTATCAGGCAAGTGTTACCGAGGCAGTAAGAAATGCCGGAAGATTTTTAAAAGAAGCCGGAGCCGAAGCAGTAAAACTTGAAGGGGGGAAAGAAATCCTTTTGACCATAAAGAAAATAGTCGATTCAGGAATTCCGGTAATGGGGCATCTGGGATTTACTCCGCAATCTGTTTATAAGTTAGGCGGTTATGGCGTCAGGGGGAAAGACGAAGATCAGGCTAAAAAGATGATAGAAGATGCCGGTACACTTGAGGAAGCCGGAGTATTTTCGATTGTGTTGGAGAAGATTCCGGCAGAGCTTGCAAAAAAGATAACACGAAAGATCAGCGTTCCTACGATAGGAATAGGGGCAGGAGTAGACTGCGACGGCCAGGTGCTTGTGACTCACGACATGCTTGGATTTTTTGAAGAATTTAAACCGAAGTTTTCAAAGAGGTATGCTGAATTGGGAACAGAAATGAAGAAATGCTACATGAAATATATAGAAGAAGTTAAAAATAAGAAATTTCCCTCAGACGAACATTCTTATTAAAAAATAAAAATAAATCTCTGTTCGGCCGTAAGGGTTTTTTAATTTTCTAAAATGGAAATATTAAAAAAAATAACCGGATGCAAATCGATAGTAGATAATATTAAGAAGAGAGGTCTTACAATAGGCCTTGTTCCTACAATGGGCTTTCTACATGAAGGGCATCTGAGCCTTATAAGAAAAGCAAAGAAAGAATGCGGCAGGGTATTTATAAGTATTTTCGTTAATCCGATACAATTTGGTCCCGGCGAGGACTTTAAAAACTATCCAAGAGATATCAAAAGAGACGCATTTCTGGCGGAAAACGGAGGAGTGGATTATATATTCTACCCGGCGGCAAAGGAAATGTATGATTCGGGTTTTAGGACTACAGTAGAGGTGAAGGAACTCGGAGACATTATGTGCGGAAAATACAGGCCCGGTCATTTCTCAGGGGTGGCCACGGTGGTTCTGAAGCTTTTTAATATTATAAGGCCCGATAGGGCATATTTCGGGCAAAAAGATTATCAGCAGCTGGTAATAATAAAAAGAATGGTTTGCGATATGAACCTTGATGTCAAAATCACGGGCTGTCCCACCATAAGAGAAAAAGACGGGCTTGCTTTAAGTTCCAGAAATAAGTATCTTTCTGCCGGAGAGAGAAAAAATGCTGCTGTCTTATTCGGGTGCCTGACTGAAGCAAAGAATATGATTAAAAAAGGGGAGAAAGACCTGGAGAAAATAAGAAAAACAATTATGACCGAATTGAAAAAAAACAGATTTGTAAAAAAAGTAGATTATTTTGATTTTAGAGATCCAGAGACGCTTGAACATATAAAAAGAGTAAATAGGGATAATAGAAACATACTGGCTGCGGCTGCAGTCCGGATTGGAAGGACCAGACTGATTGACAACATGATAATAAAAGTATAAAAGTGATATTGATTTAAAATAAACATGGATTGCAGAGGAGAAAAAAGTGATAGTCTGTATTTTAAAAAGTAAGATTCACAGGGCAACTGTGACTGATGCGGAAATCGAGTATATGGGGAGCATAAGCATAGATAAAAAATTAATGGAACACGCAAAGATATATCCTTACGAAAAAGTCCTGGTAGTAAGCCTTGACAGCGGTGAGAGACTGGAAACATACGTTATAGAGGGAAAAGAGAATAGCGGTGAAATTTGCATAAACGGAGCAGCTGCGAGGAAGATACTCAGGGGAGAAAAGATCATTATTTTATCTTTTACTTACATAGAGGAGGATAAGGCTGCCAGGCACCTGCCAAAAATTGTATATGTAAACGATAAAAACAAAATTACCGGTGAAGAAAGTCATGTGGGGAAAGACGACCAATGCTAACCTGCAAAGGACCAAAAAGACTTCCACCCAATATTTTTTTAATTCTTCTGCTAATATCTATTTTTTTATTTCAGATTTTTTTCATATCCTGCAAGTTTGAGAACGATACAGGCGAGCCGTTGATAGATTCTGCCGATCAGGACAGTGAAGACAGTCTGTATTTATTTGAATATGGAAAGATCAGGCTTGAGGATACCAGCTCTATTGATGTAAAAATAAAAAATTACAATCTGTATCTGGATATTTATAAAGATCTGATAATAATGGGCGAAATTGAAAATATTTCTGGTACGAACAAAACAAACATAGAAATCACTCTGGACTTCCTTGATAAACATGGAACCGAGATAATGTCAGCAAGCATCCCCGCACCGGTTAATTATCTCAGGAGCGGGAGCAGATTGCCATTTTATTATTACCTTACTGATAAGCAGAAATATATAGAGATATATACTGTAAAAATAGGAGTCAACTATAAGGATTATTATGAAAGGTTTAAAGGTAATCCCATAGTAAAGAATGAAAGGTATAAATATGAAGAAGATTACCTGATTATAGAAGGCAGAGTTATCAATATTGGCGAAGAGAAGATCAGGAATATAAAACTTTTTTGTACCTTTTATAATGATAAAGATCAGGTCGTTTTTATTAAACAATGTTATTTACCCCGGGAAGAAATGAACCCCGGAGGGGAACAACGGTTTACATTAAAATTGTTGCTTGACGAGTATTTACCTGATTTTACTCATTATGGCTTTGAGGTATTTTTTGAAGATGAAATCAGGGAACCGGTTTGATTCATATCCAGTCTTTATATTTGAAATAAACCAGCATACCTATGGAAATCAAGAACATTGTAATCACAATAATAACAAAAGCAAAAGCATGACTTCCCAGAGGGAGCGAGACATTCATTCCATAAATTCCCGATATAAGAGTAAGAGGTAGGATTACTACGGAAAAGATTGTGAGTATGCGCATGATATCATTGATCTTATTGGACAATAATGATTGATGAGCATCATGCACACCTTCTACAAGTTCCTTATAATTTTCAAGAGTGTCCCAGATTTTTTCCACATGATCGACAAGATCGCTAAAATAAACCTCCAGAGCTTCTATTAAGAAGTCCATATCTTTGATTTCCAGGGTTTTAAGCAGCTTTCTCTGGGGATAGATGATATTTCTGAATGTCAGGATATTGGTTCTTATAAGCAGTATCTCTTTGACATTTTTACTGCTGGCTTTTTTGAAGATGGCATCCTCAATATCCTGTATATTTCTGTAAATTTTATTGAGTATGGGAAAATTGTAGTCAATAAGTGAATCGATGACTTTATGAAGAAGGTAACCGGATCCTTTATCCAGGATTTGATTGTTTTTAGATAGGTATTCGAAAGTATCCTGTATTGGTTTGCACAAACCACGATGGACAGTTACAAGAAAGTTGTTTCCAATAAAAATATTAACGGTAAAGGGTACCAATCTTCTGGTTTGTTTAATGAAAAAAGGTATATGCATTACCAGAAAGAAGTAGTCATCGTACTCATCTAATTTAGGTCTTTCTATGATGCTGAGGCAGTCTTCTATATCAAGAGGATGAAAATGAAAGTGCTCTACAAGAAATTGCATGTTTTCTTTGCTTGGATTCTCTATATCGGTCCAGAGAAGATATTCGGGATCGTTAATGTAAGAGGGGATTTTTTTTAAAGTGACTCTTTCCATTAATTTTTTTTCAGTTTTATTATACACAAGAGTCTTCATTTACAACCACCTCCCCATAAACCTGCCTATTTAATTCTTTATAAAATTTTATAATTTTTTATAAAAAAAATAAATATATATTTATTAATATATTATTGAAATCTGCGTGAATTACGGTTATAAATAAACCTCAAACGAGGAAATAAAACTGTTTTGATTTGACAGTAATTTTTTATGCTTTTATGATATAGAATGAATGGGTTATTTATAATATAATTGATAAAAGTTTGTCATCTAAGGAAATAAGGTATAAAAATGGTTGGGAATATGTCCAGTTTAAAAGACAGAAGATCATTAAGATTATCAATAATTTCTTTAATATTTGCCCTTTTTTTATTATTAAGCACCGTATCCTGTAATTTATTCAGTCCTATAACAGAAACAGAAACGGGAACAGAGGAAGAGGAAACAGGCGAAAATGGAGAAGGCGAACAGACAGACGGAGGGGGACTTGAAGCATCTATAACTCTATGGGACTGCCTTGGCCCCAAAGAGAGGCTGACCCTGATGGAGAATGTGAATAATTTTGTTACTGAAAGTGGTTATATCGAGATAGAGACAAGGCATTTCAGAAGTCAGGAGGAGCTTGAAGATCAATTCGAAGCTGCAAGTCTTGCCGGTGCAGGACCCGAATTATTGCTGCTGAATTTTAATGGTATACAAAGACTTGTTCCCGGAAGCGTGGTAAAAGAAATAATAGATGAAGCAGATTATTCTTTATTCATAGATGGTCTTGTCGAGATTTCCATGTATAACTCCAGAAATTATATGATTCCTTTTAGAAGTTTTGATTTTTTGACGCTTTTTTATAATAAGGACCTGATAGACGAACCCCCTGCGAGTTTTGAGGAAGTTATCGAATATTGCAAAGAGGTAAATGATCCTGCATCAGATATTTACGGACTGCTGTTAAATACCGGTGCAGCCGACTGGATAATACCTTTTATAGGAGGATATGAGGACTGGATAGTCGATTACAGTACCAATTCGCTTACACTGGATAATCAGGCAACTGTAAAGACACTTGAATTTTTATCCTATATATACAATGAAGAAAGAATAATGCCCTTTAATATGGAATATGGAGAGATAAATGAATTATTTAAAAGTGGAAATGTTCACATGATAATCGATAATATCCAGATGATAGATGAATATAGAGAAGCGGGATTAGACACGGGCATAGCAAAAATTCCCCGGGTTTGGCAGGGCGACAGGTATCCTACCCCCATAATTTCAGGTCTTGGTTTTATGATAAATGTCAATTGTTATGGCAATGAACTTGCAGCGGTAAATGATTTTATACAATATATGATATCTGAAGAAGTTCAAATAGGCTGGACCACAGCAACAGACACTTTCCCGGTTTTAAAAAATATCGATAGAAACGGGACAATTATAAATAATGAAATTATTTATAATGCTTTTCAGCAGGCAAAGATATGCAGGGGAAAGCCTGATGAAGAACTCATAATGGTGATACGAGATGCAATAAGGGATAATATCGAAAGTGTTATATCCGGAGGCGTGCTTCCCGAAGATGCAGCGTTAAAAATCCAGGAGGATGCGCTGAGATTAAGATCCGGCGATATTTCTATTGAAGAAACAGAAGAAGAATAAATATTTGAAGTCCTAAAACAGCAGGTAGAAATTAAAATGGATGAAGGAAGCGAGTTCAGATCTTTCTTTGTGAAAAGTCTGATAATAATACTTGTAGTAATAATTATTTTAGTTGTCGGCGGAGCAAGCATGCTTGGAATTCTGGCTGTGATCAATAAAGTATCCATTGTGGATTTATTTAAGGGAGAAAGTGTCGAAAGCGGGCAACAAACCGGGCACAACAGAGAGACTTTACTTAATGAATTAGATGACGCAATAAGCAGG